>NZ_BCPP01000127.1:0-10649 GCF_016586125.1 Burkholderia sp. E168m23 | reverse complement strand
GTCTTCCGCTTCCTTCTTGAGTTGCACCTGGACCAGCACGCGCGACAGGTCCTTCGACAGCTTGATCGTCTTGACCGTGCCGATCTCGACGTCCTTGTACTTGACCTGGGTCTTGCCCGGCTCGAGCCCTTCGGCGCTGTGGAAGCTGATCGTGATTTCCGGGCCGCGCTCGCGCACGGACTTGATCACGAGGCCGATGCCGATCAGCGCGGCGATCAGCGGCACGAGCCAGACGAGCGACGGCAGCCAGCCGCTTTTCGTCGAGATCGCCGGATCGGGCGGCCGGGGCGCGTCGTGCTGCGGGCCTTGTGGACTATTCATGGTGATTCCCTGAGGTTTCGACTGGATCCCAGATCAGGCGGGGATCGAACTGCATCGACGCGAGCATCGTCAGGATCACGACCGAGCCGAACGCGAGTGCGCCGGGGCCGGCCGTGATGACGGCGAGCGAACGGAAATGGACGAGCGCGACGGTCAGCGTCACGACGAAGATGTCGAGCATCGACCAGCGGCCGATGCGCTCGACGATCCGGTAGAGGCGCGTGCGCTGCAGCGGCCGCCAGGCGGCGCGGCGCTGCGCGCTGGTGACGAGGATCGTCAGCACGCCGAGCTTGAGCATCGGCACGAGAATGCTGGCGACGAACACCACCACGGCGAGCGGCCAGTCGCCGGACGTCCAGAAATAGATGACGCCGCTCATGATCGTGTCCTGCTGCGAGCCGACGATCGACGACGTGCGCATGATCGGCAGCAGGTTCGCCGGAATGTAGAGGATCGCGGCCGCGAGCAGCAGCGCCCACGTGCGCATGATGCTGTTCGGGGTGCGCACGTGCAGCGCGCTGCCGCAGCGCGCGCAATGCGCGTGCGGCTGGTCGATCGTCTGCACGAGCCCGCACGCGTGGCAGCTGGCATAGCCCTCGCGGGCGGCGATCGGCGTGGGGCTCGTCATCGGCGGGGCGCGTCCGGCAGCGGCGCGGCGGGGTCGGGCCGCGCCGGCGCGCGGCCGGCGCGCAGGTCGTCGGCGATGTCCCACACGGTGCGCGGGTCGAACATCAGCACGACGGCGGTCATCAGCGTGAGCGCGCCGAACGCGAACAGCGCCGCGTCGGGCACGACGCGCGCGAGGCTGACCATCTTTACGATCGTGACCAGGATGCCGAGCATGAACACCTCGATCATCCCCCACGGCCGCACGAGTTGGATCGTGCGCAGCACGAGGTTGAGGCCGGGCGGCACGACGCCGCGGCGGATTGGTAGCAGGACGTACAGCAGCGCGGCCATCTCGACGAGCGGGAACAGCACGGTCGAGCAGAACACCATCACGCCGACGATCTCCATGTCCTGATGCCACAGCGTGTCGATCGCGCCGATCAGCGTCGTCTGCACGCGCGTGCCGTTCAGGTCCATTTCGAGGATCGGGAACGTCTGCGCGATGATGAACGTGACGAGCGCGGCGACCGCGAGCGCGGTGATGCGCTCGATCTGCGTGGTGCTGTTGCGATAGAGCAGTGCGTCGCAGCGCGGACAGCGCGCGATCTGGCGGCCGCTCAGGCGCGGTTTATGCAACAGTGCGTCGCATTCGTGGCAGGCAATCAGGTCGTATCGTTGCATGGAAAAGGCGGTGTTGCGACGGCTGGGGGAACACGTCGACGGGGCCGGAACCCGCGCCAATCTTACCAAAAGGGCTTTTTCGATGCGTCAAGGATCGTGAGTTTCGTGACCGGTCGGTAACATGGCGGGAAGCCGTCAGCCGGCTGGCGCGCCTGTCCTCAGAGTCCGCGCGCGTCAAAAGGTTGCGGTAGCATGGCGCCCTTGACATGCGTCGGACGAATTTACCGGCGCGGCCGTTCGCTGAACTGAGGAATCCAAGATGGCATCGAAATCGCCGCCGGCCGCGCCGGCACGCTACGCGCACACCGCGATCGCCTTGCACTGGCTGATCGCGCTGCTGATCATCTGCGGCTTCGCGCTCGGCTGGGTGATGACGGACATCCCCGGCTTCACGCCGACCAAGCTGAAGTACTTCTCGTGGCACAAGTGGATCGGCGTGACGGTGTTCGCGCTGGCCGTCGTGCGCGTGCTCTGGCGTGCGACCCACGTGCCGCCGCCGCTGCCGGGCGGCACGCCGGCGTGGCAGCGCGCGGCATCGCACGGCGTGCACATGCTGCTGTACGTGCTGATGATCGTGATCCCGGTGACGGGCTACCTGTACAGCTCGGCGTCGAACATTCCGGTCGTCTATCTGGGTATCGTGCCGCTGCCGCGCCTGATCGACCCCGATCCGGCGCTCAAGGAAACCTTCAAGACGCTGCATGTGTCTTTGAATTACATTCTGCTTGCGCTCGTTGCGATGCACGTGCTCGCGGCGCTCAAGCATCAGCTGTTGGACCGCGACGGCCTGTTGTCGCGCATGCTTCCCTTTGCCAAATGAAGGATCCCATGAAAGTGTCTTTCTCCCGCTCCATGCTGACCGCGTTCGCCGCGGCGGTGCTTGTCGCGTCGGGCGCGGCGCATGCCGACGTCGATCTCGCGAAGAGCAAGGTGTCCGCCGTGTCGAAGCAGATGAACGTGCCGACCGAAGGCGCGTTCAAGAAGTTTTCCGCGCAGGTGAAGTTCGACCCGGCGAAAGCCGCGCAGGGCAGCGCGCAAATGACGATCGACGTCGCGAGCTTCGACCTCGGCGACAAGATGTACAACGACCAGGTCGCCGGCAAGGACTGGTTCGATGCGAAGACCTATCCGCAGGCGACCTTCGTGTCGTCGGCGATCGCGCCGGCCGGCGGCAACAAGTACAACGTGACCGGCAAGCTGACGATCAAGGGCAAGGCCGAGACCGTCACGGTGCCCGTCACGGTCGCGCAAAACGGCGCGACGCAGACGTTCGACGGCGTGCTGCCGATCAAGCGTTCGACCTTCAACGTCGGCACCGGCGAGTGGAAGGACACGTCGATCGTCGCGGACGAAGTGCAGATCAAGTTCCATCTCGTCGCCACGAAGTAAGCGGCAGGTTGCCGCCTCAACTGAATGCCGCGCGAGGGCGCGGCGCCGTTTCCAGGAGAAAAAGTTTGAAAAAGCATCTGATCATCGCTGCCGGCGCTCTGGCCGCTTCCCTGTCGTTCTCGGCCTTCGCCGAAAGCGCAACCTACCAGTTCGATCCGAGCCACACGTACCCGAGCTTCGAGGCCGACCACTTCGGCGGCCTGTCGGTCTGGCGCGGCAAGTTCGACAAGTCGAGCGGCACCGTGACGCTCGATCGCGCGGCGAAGACCGGCACGGTCGACGTGACGACCGACATCGCGTCGATCCACACGGGCAGCGCGAAGCTCGACGAGCACCTGCAGACGGCCGAGTTCTTCGATGCGGCGAAGTTCCCGCAGGCGAACTACAAGGGCACGATCAAGTTCGACGGCGACAAGCCGGTGTCGGTGGTCGGCAACCTGACGCTGCACGGCGTCACGAAGCCGCTCACGCTGAAGATCGATTCGTTCAAGTGCATGCCGCACCCGATGCTCAAGCGTGAAGTGTGCGGCGTCGATGCGGTCGGCGAATTCAGCCGCGACGATTTCGGCCTCGACTACGGCAAGCAGTACGGCTTCAAGATGAAGACGAAGCTGCTGATCACGGCCGAAGCGGTCAAGCAGCAGTAAGACTCCCCGGCGGGGCCGGCCGTCGCGCCGGCCCCGCGGGCAAACCGCCGCGCTCCCGTTACCGGGGCGCGGCGGTTTTTTTTGCGCGCCTATAATCGCCCGAGCGCCGCATGTGGCCATGCGGCGCCGGGCAGGCCGACGGCGCGACGGCGCGACGGCGGCCGCCTCGAACAGAACGTACAACGACAAGGAGATCGCCGATGCATGCCGTCACGCAGTCCAGCTCCATTGCCTCGTCGCCGCGCGTGTGGCGCGCGGTGGTCGCCGCGTCGATCGGCAACGCGCTCGAGTGGTTCGATCTCGTCGTCTACGGCTTTTTCGCGGTGACGATCTCGAAGCTGTTCTTCCCGGCCGGCAACGACACCGTGTCGCTGCTGCTCACGCTCGGCACGTTCGGCGTGTCGTTCTTCATGCGCCCGCTCGGCGCGATCGTGCTCGGCGCGTATGCCGACCGCGCGGGTCGCAAGGCCGCGCTCACGCTGTCGATCCTGCTGATGATGGCCGGCACGCTGATCATCGCGGTGCTGCCGACCTACGGGACGATCGGCGTCGCCGCGCCGGTGATCCTCGTCGCCGCGCGGCTGATGCAGGGCTTCTCGGCCGGCGGCGAGTTCGGCAGCGCGACCGCGTTCCTCGCCGAGCACGTGCCGGGCCGGCGCGGCTTCTTCGCGAGCTGGCAGGTCGCGAGCCAAGGGCTCACGACGCTGCTCGCCGCGGGTTTCGGCACCGTGCTGAACGCGCAGCTCACGGCCGACCAGATGGCGTCGTGGGGCTGGCGCGTGCCGTTCTTCTTCGGGTTGCTGCTCGGGCCCGTCGCGTACTACATCCGCACCAAGGTCGACGAGACGCCCGAATTCCTCGCGGCCGAAGGCACCGCGAACCCGCTGCGCGATACGTTCGCGTCGCACAAGGCGCGCCTCGTCGCGGCCATGGGCGTGGTCGTGCTCGGCACCGTCGCCACCTATCTCGTGCTGTTCATGCCGACCTACGGCGTGAAGCAGCTGGGCCTCGCGCCGTCGGCCGCGTTTGCCGCGATTCTCGTGGTCGGCGTGATCCAGATGGCGTTCGCGCCGCTCGTCGGGCACTGGTCGGATCGCTACGGCCGCGTGCGCGTGATGATCGCGCCGGCCGTCGGCATCCTCGTGCTGATTTATCCGGCGTTCGCGTATCTCGTCGCGCATCCGGGCTTCGGCACGCTGATCGCGCTGCAGGTGCTGCTCGCGTTCCTGATGACCGGCTACTTCGCGGCGCTGCCGGGCCTGTTGTCCGAGGTGTTTCCGGTGCAGACGCGCACGACCGGGATGTCGCTCGCCTATAACGTCGCGGTGACGATCTTCGGCGGCTTCGGGCCGTTCATCATCGCGTGGCTGATCCGCGAGACCGGGATGAAGACCGCGCCGAGCTTCTATCTGATGTTCGCGGCCGTGCTGAGCCTCGCGGCGCTGGTCGTGCTGCGCAAGCGGTTCGGGTTTCGGTGACTCGTGTAGCTAGTGATGGCTGCGATTCAGCCGTCGCTAGCGAGAAGCGTCTTCGCAGTCGCGCGTAGCGCTTCGAGATTGGCCGCCGTGACGCGCTTTCCGGTTCGGTTCTCCGCGGATGTGGCGTCGATGAAGCGGCGGGCCGTGGCGTATTGCGGTTCCGACAGGAGCAGGTGCTTGGCCGCGAGCGAGTTACGCGCTTCATCTTGGGCGCGATTCGCTTCAGCTCCGAGCACACGATAGTTGTTCCGGAAAATTGCTGACACCGGGTTTTGCGGCATTTTCGCCGCCAAATCGTCGAGCGACGAGAAGTCGTCATATCGCGCCTGCTTCAAGGCGAATAGCTCGGCTTGCCCCCATACTTCGACAAACGCCGTGCGTTGCTCTGCGAGACGGGCCGTCTCGCGTGCTGCGCTGACCATGTTGCGGTCGACCATCCAGGTGCCGAAGCTGCCGATAAGCGCGCCCATGATGGTCGTCACGAGTGAATACTTGAACCCCCGGAGGGCTCCGCCTGGCTGAGTACGCATTATCGGGCTGGGTCCGGATGAAGTGATTGGAGCATTCAATTTATCATCGTGGCGCCCGGTCCGGCGCGGCGGCGCGTCAGTTGCCGCCGCGCTCGCAGACCGGTTGCGCCGGCATCAGTTGCGCGGGCGCGGCGATGGTCTGCACCGGGCGGCCGGCGAGGGCATTGAGCGCCTGACGGAGCTGCCAGTCGGCCGCCGTGCCGAATGCGCGCTGCGGCAGCGCCGCGCTCCTCGCCGTATCGACCTTCGCGCGCACGCGCGCTTCGCGCAGCTTCTGCCGGGCCTTGCGCACCTGCGCGAACGGGTCGGGCGCCTGCCGGTCCGCATAGGGCGCGCGGGCGAGATCGACTTCCCGGTACCACAGCAGCACGCCGTCGACGTCCGCATCGCGGCGCGGCGGCACGAGCCGGTCCGGCACGACGCCGTAACCATCCATCGGGCACCCGTTCGGCCGCAGGTTGCGCGCGAACGTGAAATTCAGGCGCGTGCCGTCGATCAGGTCGACGCCCGTTTGCGCGAGCCCTTTCCCGTAGGTCGGCATGCCGAGCAGTGTCGCGCGGCCGAGATCCTTCAGCGCCGCCGCGGTCGCTTCGGCGGCCGACGCGCTCTGGCCGTCGACCAGCACCACGAGCGGTACGGTGCGCCACCAGTCGTCGGCCTGTAGCGGCGCGAGCGGGTCCTGGCCGTGCATGACGGGCAGTTCGTAGTCGGGCCAGTTGGTCGTGTAGCGGCGGCGGTGCGTGCCGTCGCGCTCGACCGTCACCATCGCGGTGCGGTCGCGTCCCGCGAACAGCGCGGTGATGCCGATCGCCGCATTGAGCGCACCGCCACCGTTGATGCGCAGGTCGAGGATCATCTGCTTCACCGGCGGGCCCGCGCGGCGCGCGGCCTGCACCGCGTCGATATAGTCGCCGACCGCCGGCTCCGGAAAACTCGACAGCCGCGTGTACAGGATGTCGCCGTCGAGCCGCTTCGCGGTCGCCGGATGCGGCTTGACGATCGCGCGCACGGGCGCGAAGGTCAGCACCGCATGCTGCGGGCCGCGCTGCACCGTGAGCTTCAGCGGCACGCCCGCGTCGCCCTTCGCGAGCTTCATCAACTCGCCGCCGTCGATGCCGACGACGCTCCTGTCGTTCATCGCGACGACGAGGTCGTCGGGCCGCACACCGGTCTTTTCGGCCGGCGCATCGGGAATCACGTCGATGATGTGCAGCCCGTCGGGCCGCGTCTCGAACACGATGCCGATGCCCGGCGTGCCGTCGCGCGCGCGCCGCTCGTCGTCGCGCCGTTCCTGCTCTTCCTTCGCGTTGAAGAAGCGCGCGTACGGCAGCGTCTTGATGCCTTCGTGGGTCGCGGCGTCGAGCAGCGCGCCGATGTCGACGTCGGTCAGGTGTTGCCGCTTCAGCACTTCGACGGCCGCTTTGAGTTCGCAGAGCTGCGGTTCCCAGTCGGGCGGGCAGGGCGACGGCGGTTGGGCGGCGGGCACCGAAGCGGGGGCAGGTGCAACGGCAGGCGGCGCGGATGCCGGTTGCGCACCGACGAGCGACGCATACGGAAATGCGGCCGCGGCGGCAGCGCAGGCGGCGAGGCGACGAACGACACGCATGGGAAGCATCATCGGGACCGCACGTTCGGACGGATGGCGAGGGGTTTGCCCGGCCGGCGCGCGGCCGGCATGCGGCGGGGCAGGGCGGTGACGATTGTAGCCGACACCCGCGACGGCGCCGGCCGAGCCGTTGGCGCGCCGCACGACGGCGGCCCGCGCATAAAAAAAGCCGACCCAGACGGGCCGGCTTTGCTTCGATGCCGAAACGGCGTGGCGCTTAAACCTGCGCGCCCGCGTTCGGATCGTCCGGATCGTGCGCGGTCTTCTTTTCCTTGACCAGGTCTTCGCGCTTGATGCCGAGCCACATCGCGAGCGAGCCCGCGACGAACACCGACGAGTAGATGCCGAACATGATGCCGACCGTCAGCGCGAGCGCGAAGTAGTGCAGCGTCGGACCGCCGAAGAAGAACATCGACAGCACCATCATTTCCGTCGACGTGTGCGTGATGATCGTGCGCGACATCGTGGTCGTGATCGCGTGGTTGATCACTTCCTGCACGCTCATCTTGCGTTCGCGGCGGAACGTCTCGCGGATTCGGTCGAAGATGACGACCGACTCGTTGACCGAGTAGCCGAGCACCGCGAGGATCGCCGCGAGCACCGCCAGCGAGAACTCCCACTGGAAGAACGCGAAGAAGCCGAGAATGATCACGACGTCGTGCAGGTTGGCGATGATGCCCGCCACCGCGTACTTCCATTCGAAGCGGAACGACAGGTAGATCACGATGCCGATCACGACGCACGCGAGCGCGAGCAGACCGTCGGTCGCGAGCTCGCGACCGACCTGCGGGCCGACGAACTCGACGCGCTGCAGCGTGACGTCCGGGCTCTGCGCCTTCAGCGCGCCCATCACCTGGTCGCTCTGCTGCGCGGACGTGAGGCCTTCCTTCAGCTGCAGGCGGATCAGCACGTTGCGCGACGTGCCGAAGTTCTGCACCTGCGCGTCGGCATAGCCGAGCTTGCCGAGCGTCGCGCGCACGGGTTCGAGTTCCGCGGCCTGCTGGTACTGCACCTCGATCACCGTCCCGCCGGTGAATTCGACGGACAGGTGCAGCCCGCGGTGGAACAGGAAGAACACGGCGGCGAGGAACGTGACCAGCGAGATCACGTTGAACACCAGCGCGTGCCGCATGAACGGAATGTCTTTACGGATGCGGAAAAATTCCATGGCTTCGTCTCCGGGGCCTTATTGGGTCGAGCCCGGTTTCTTCGGCGACACGCCTTGCTGCGCGCGGTTGCGCAACTGCGGCTTGCCGGCGCGGGGCGCGTTGCCCTTCGCCGGGGCGGCGAGCTTCGCGGCGCGCGCGGTGTCGGTCGATTCGTCCTCGTCGGTGAACGACGCGGCGGCAGCGGCGCCTTCCGGCTTCCACACCTGGCCGATCGCGAGCGACTTCAGCTTCTTGCGGCCGCCGTACCAGAGGTTGACGAGCCCGCGCGAGAAGAACACCGCGGAGAACATCGACGTCAGGATGCCGAGGCAGTGCACGATCGCGAACGCGCGAACCGGGCCCGAACCGAACGCAAGCAGCGCGAGGCCGGCGATCAGCGTCGTGACGTTCGAGTCGAGAATCGTCGCCCACGCATGCGCGTAGCCGGCCTGGATCGCGAGCTGCGGCGGCTGGCCGGCGCGCAGTTCTTCACGCACGCGCTCGTTGATCAGCACGTTCGAGTCGATTGCCATACCGAGCGCGAGCGCGATGGCCGCGATACCGGGCAGCGTCAGCGTCGCCTGCATCAGCGATAGCACGGCGACGAGCAGCAGCAGGTTCACCGACAGG
This sequence comes from Burkholderia sp. E168m23, assembly GCF_016586125.1. NCBI lineage: Bacteria > Pseudomonadati > Pseudomonadota > Betaproteobacteria > Burkholderiales > Burkholderiaceae > Burkholderia > Burkholderia sp. E168m23. The sequence goes on along the minus strand of NZ_BCPP01000127.1, from coordinate 1,610 downwards.
CCGATCACCGACACCACGCCGAACAGCATGTAGTACGCGATCATGAACACGGCGATCGCGCAGAAGCCCCAGATCACCGAGTGCACGCCCATCTTGATGTTGTCGGCGCCGAGGCTCGGGCCGATCGTGCGTTCCTCGATGATGTCCATCGGTGCGGCGAGCGAACCGGCGCGCAGCAGCAGCGCGAGGTCGGCCGCGGCCTGCGGCGTCGGCTGGCCCGTGATCTGGAAGCGGTCGCCGAGTTCCGACTGGATCGTCGCGACCGTCAGCACTTCGCCCTTGCCCTTCTCGAACAGCACCATCGCCATCGGCTTGCCGATGTTGTCGCGCGATACGGTGCGCACCGCGCGGCCGCCCGCCGAATCGAGGCGGATGTTGACCGACGGACGCTGGTGTTCGTCGAAGCCGGCCGATGCATCGATGATGCGGTCGCCGGTGAAGATCACGTCCTTCTTCAGCAGCACCGGCGCCTGGTTGCCTTGCGTGAACAGCTCCTCGCCCGGCGGCACGGGGTCGTTCGGGTTCGGGTGCGTGTTGATCGGGTCGGCCAGGCGCGCCTCGAGCGTCGCGGTGCGGCCGATGATGTCCTTCGCCTTCGCAGTGTCCTGCACGCCCGGCAGTTCGACGACGATGCGGTCGCTGCCTTGCTGCTGCAGGATCGGCTCGGACACGCCGAGCTCGTTCACACGGTTGTGGAGCGTCGTCAGGTTCTGCTTGAGCGCGGCGTCCTCGACCGACTTCTGCACGGCCGGCGTGAAGGTGCCGACGACTTGCGTGCCGCCGCCGCCGGGCTGGGTCGCCCATTGCAGCTCGGTGATCGACGCGGCGAGCACCTTGCGGGCGTCTTCCGCCGTCTGCGCATCGCTGAAGTTGACGACCACGGACTGCTCGACGCGGCTCACGCCGCCGTCGCGGATGTTCTTGTCGCGCAGCAGCGAGCGCGCGTCGGACGCGTCGGAGTCGAGCTTCTTCGTGAGCGCGCCCGTCATGTCGACCTGGAGCAGGAAGTGCACGCCGCCGCGCAGGTCGAGGCCGAGATACATCGGCAGCGCGTGCAGGGCGGTCAGCCAGCGCGGCGACGCGCTCTGCAGGTTCAGTGCGACGACGTACTGCGGATCGTTCGGGTCGGCATTCAGCGACTTCTGCAGCAGGTCCTTGACGCGCAGCTGCGTATCGGTGTCCTTCAGGCGCACGCGGATGTTCGCGCTGGTCGCCGTGTTCTCGAAGGTGACGTCGTCCGGCTTGATCTGCGCGGACGCGAGTGCCGATTCGACCTGGGTCAGCGTGGTCGAGTCGAGCTTGACCGTGGCCTTGCCGCTCGACACCTGCACCGCCGGCGCTTCGCCGAAGAAGTTGGGCAATGTGTACAGAAGGCCGATGGCGAGCGCCACGACCATCACGACATATTTCCAGAGTGGATAACGATTCATGAGGGGGCCGAACGGGTGGTTGGCGTGAAAGCGTCGCGTCCGGCGCCGCGGCGGCCCGCTCTCTCAGGCGGGCACGGCGCGGGGAGCCGGACGCTCGGTGAAAGCCTTACAGCGACTTGATCGTGCCCTTCGGCAGAATGGTCGTGACGGCAGCCTTCTGCACGGTGATTTCGGTGCCTT
>NZ_BCPP01000126.1:0-10650 GCF_016586125.1 Burkholderia sp. E168m23 | reverse complement strand
CGTCGACCAGAATCCCGACCGCGAGCGCGAGGCCGCCGAGCGTCATCACGTTGAGCGTTTCGCCGGTGGCCGCGAGCAGCGCGATCGCCGAGAGCACGGCCAGCGGGATCGACGCGGCGATGATCAGCGTCGAGCGCCACGAGCCGAGGAACAGCAGGATCATCAGCGAGGTCAGCGCGGCGGCGATGATGCCTTCGCGCGCCACGCCGCTGACGGCGCCGTTCACGAAGGTCGACTGGTCGCCCATCGTGACGAGCTTCAGGCCCGGCGGCAGCGTCTGTTCGACCAGCGGCAGCTTCGCCTTCACGCCGGCGATGATGTCGAGCGTCGATGCCGAGCCGTTCTTCAGGATACTCATCAGCACCGCGCGGTGGCCGTCCACGCGCACGATGTTGCCCTGCGGCGGGTAGCCGTCGCGCACATGGGCGACGTCACGGATATAAATCGTCGTGCCGCCGACCGACTTGATCGGCAGGTCGTTCAACGCGTCGAGCGAGAGCGGGCTGTTGTTGAGCTTGATGTTGTATTCGAAGCGGCCGATCTTCTGCGTGCCGGCCGGGATGATCTGGTTCTGCTGCGCGAGCGCGTGCGCGACGTCCTGCGCCGACAGCCCTTTCGACTGCAGCGCCTGCGGGTCGAGGTCGATCTGCACCTCACGTGTCTTGCCGCCGTACGGCGTCGGAATCGCGACGCCGGGCACCGACAGCAACTGCGGCCGAATGAAGTTGACCGCGTAATCCCCGAGCTTCTGTTCGTCGAGCGTGTTGCTGGTCAGCGCGATCTGCAGCACGGGCACGGTCGACGCGTTGTAGTTGAGGATCTGCGGCGGCGTGGTGCCGGGCGGCATCTGCTTGAGCACGGTCTGCGAGATCGACGTGACCTGCGCGGTCGCCGTGCGGATATCGACGGTCGGCTGGAAGAAGATCTTCACGATGCCGTAGCCGCGGAACGATTGCGACTCGATGTGCTGGACGTCGTTGACCGTCGTGCCGAGCGTGCGCTCGTAGTAGGTGATCACGCGTCCGGACATGTCGTCCGGCTGCAGGCCGGCGTAGTTCCACACGACGCTGATCACCGGAATGCGGATGTCCGGGAAGATGTCGATGGGCGTTCGGACCGCAGCAAGCGGGCCCGCGATCAGGATCAGCAGCGCCAGTACGACGAACGTATAGGGCCGCGTGAGCGCGAGCCGGACAATTTTCAGCATGAGGTGCTGCTCCGTTCAAAAGCGTCGTGAAGAAGAGCCGGATGTGCGCATCTTCGGGAAAACACCGATGCGCAACCGCTGACCGCATTCTGCGGAGCAGCCCCTAACAACGGGTCGCAAAAAAGATGAAACAAGTTTTAAGGTGCGGGCGCACTCAACCGAGCATGTAGCCCGAGCCGCGGATCGTGCGGATCAGCGGCGCCGCGCCGGGCCGGTTCACCTTCTTGCGCAGGCGGCCGATGTGCACGTCGATCAGGTTCGTGCCGGGATCGAAGCGGCAGCCCCACACGGCCTCGAAGATCATCGTGCGCGTGAGCACGCGGCCGGCGTTGCGCATCATGAATTCGAGCACGCGGGACTCGGTCGGCAGCAGCGTGAGTTCGCGCGCGCCCAGCGTGGCGCGTCGCCGCACGAGGTCGAGCGCCAGTTCGCCGGCGCGCAGCACCGTCTCGACGCGCGCGCCGCGCGGCCGCCGGCGAATCAGCACGTCGATGCGTGCGCACATCTCTTCGAGCGAGAACGGCTTGACGAGGTAGTCGTCGCCGCCGGCGCGCAGCCCCTCGATACGCTGGTCGACCCCGGACATCGCACTCATCACGAGGACCGGCGTATCGAGGCCGACGCCGCGCATCGTGGCGAGGATCGTCAGCCCGTCGAGGTCGGGCAGCATGCGATCGAGCGTGACGACGTCGTAGTTCGCGCTCATCGCCCGGGCCATGCCGTCGCGGCCGGTGCGCGCGATGTCGATCTGGTGGCCCGCGGCACGCAGCGTGTGCGCGATGTGATCGGCGATCAGCGGATCGTCTTCGATCGTCAGGATGTGGGCCATGGCGTACGCGATCCGGCGGAATCAGGCCGCGGCAAGCTGCATGGCGGTGCGCTCGGGCGTGCGATAGTGATCGACCACGTAGTCGATGAAACTGCGCACTTTCGTGGACAGATAATTGCGGCTCGGGTAGAGGATCGATACGCGGCGCGGGCCGCCGTTCACGTCGTAGCGTTCGAGAATCGGCACCAGGGTGCCGCTCGCGAGATCGTCGGCCACGAGCGGATGCGGCAATTGCGCGATGCCCATGTGATTGAGTGCCGCGATCCGCACCATCGTGTTGCTGGTCGACGCCAGCGCATTGCCGGTATAGATGCGCGACGAACCGTCGACATCCGAGAACTCCCAGTTGCGCGCGGCGCCGTTCGACACCGTCAGCAGGCAGTGCGTATTCAGTTCGACCGGCTCGACCGGCGTGCCGTGGCGCGCGAGGTAGCCGGGAGAGGCGACGATCACGTCGCGCACGCTCGTCAAGGTGCGCGACACGAAGGTCGAGTTGACCAGGCGGTGATCGTCACAGAAGCACACGTCGTAGCCGCCTTCCACCATGTCGACCTGGATATCGAAGGTCGTCACGTCGAAGCGCACGCGCGGATGCTCGATGCGATACGTGGACAGCAGCGCGCCAAGCCCGGCCGCAACCGAGGTTGCCGACGCGGCGATGCGCAGCGTACCGTGCGGGTCGCGATTGACCTGCGCGAGATTCGATTCGATCTCGTCGAGCTTCTCGATGATCGTGCGGCAGCCGTCGAGATATTCGCGGCCTGTCTCGGTGAGCGACAGGCTGCGCGTGGTCCGGTTCAACAGGCGCATGTTCAGATGGGCCTCGAGCATGCCGACGCTGCGCGTGACCGCGGCGGCCGACATGCCGAGCTGACGTGCGGCGAGGCTGAAGCTCGATAACTCGACCACGCGCGTGAAGACACGCATCGCTTGCAGTTGGTTCATGATCGGCGAGGAATGGAGTTGCCGGAAATGGGGGGCGCGTCCGTCTTCAGCGGCTACGTCGACGCATCGCGCCGCGCCTGCCGGGGCGGGCAGCGAATTCATTATGGAAGGCACGCGGGTGGGGGGCGCTAAAAAAACAGCGCTGGCCGGATGAAATTTCGTTTAGAAAGCAGTGGAGCCCGACAGGCGATGGCGCGGCGCGTTTTCTGAAAATTTTCTAAAAAAAGATTCATGCGCGGATCACAAATCTTCAGGCGGCAGACGAGTACCGAGATCGATAATGGGATCACGTAACCGCGGCAAGGACGACAGAAATGGCACAACCGTTGAGCATCAAGATGATCGAGGAGCGCGGCAAGCTCGTCGTGCTGATGTCGATCGAACGGGGCGCGGCAGTGCTCGATCCGGAAGATGTGGATGCCGTCATCCAGTACTTGAGTTTGCTGCGCGCGTCGATGCGGCCTGCGGTGCCGGAACGTCCGCCGCATGCGCAGCAGTTCGTGACGGAAATGGATCCTTGCTGGTATGCCGAGCGCCATCCGCTGGAGGGCGGCGTGGTGCTGTTGATGCGCCATAGCGGGCTCGGCTGGGCAAGCTTCGCCCTCCCGCCGCGCAGCCTTGAGCGGTTGCACGGTTCGCTGACGCAACTGCTCGATGATGAACGGCAGGCGATCAGCCTGCCTCACTGAAGCTGCCTGCACGCGCCGGCATTCAGCGTCGTCGCAACGGGGCGGTTCGATAGCGGCCCGGGCGTGAACGCTGCCGTCGGGCGTGGGCCGGCCCCGGGCCGCGGCGCGCGCTATCCGCGCCCGACGAACGGCATCGCGGTCGCCATGATCGTCATGGTGAGGATGTTGGTGTCGAGCGGCAGATTCGCCATCTGGACGATTGCGTTCGCGACATGCGCGACGTCCATCCGCGCTTCGGGCGCCAGGCTGCCGTCCGCTTGCGGGACGCCTTGCGTCATCCGTTCCGTGAGCGCGGTGGCCGCGTTGCCGATGTCGATCTGGCCGCACGCGATGTTGTACCGGCGGCCGTCGAGCGCCAGCGACTTCGTGATTCCGGTCACCGCATGCTTGGTCGCCGTGTACGCGATCGTATCGGGGCGCGGCGCGTGCGCCGAGATCGAGCCGTTGTTGATGATTCGGCCGCCCTGCGGCGTCTGCGTTTTCATCAGCCGCCATGCGGCCCGCGCGCACAGAAAGACGCCGGTCAGGTTCGTCGCGACGACGCTGTTCCACACGTCGAGTTCGTATTCGTCGAGGGCAACGACCGGGGCGTTGCGACCGGCGTTGTTGAACAGGACGTCGAGCCGACCGAACCGTTGCGCGATCTGCGCGAACGCGTGGTCGACCGACGCTTCGTCGGTGACGTCGACGGGAAACACCTGCGCGTCGCCGCCGGCGGCGCGGATCGCGTTCTGCGTTTCGCTCAACGACGCCTCCGTGCGTCCGAGCAGCGCGACGGTGAAGCCGGCCCGGGCGAGCGCGATGGCCGCGGCGCGACCGATGCCGGAGCCGGCGCCCGTGACGGCGGCGAATTTCTTCGAGACAGACATGGCTGGATTTCCTGCGGGTTGGGTGTAGGGAGGCAGGCGACGACCGATGGCGTCGCCACTTCGGCAATGTAGTCGAAATGCGCGACGTGCCTGTTCCTGCGGCATTGCATCGCATGACGGACCGCGCGTCGCTCGTCGGATCTTCATCGATTATTGCTCGAACGGCGAAACTGTATCGATTTAGTGTATCGATACAGAAGATGATATAGTGCGGCCACGCGACGCAGCCGGTTGCTCTGTACAAATAGAGGGCCGCATCGCAAGCGCGCGCAGAACCGCTTTTCTCACCGGATTCTTCCAGGAACGATGTCCATGCGTTTGCCCGGCCTTTCCGTGCTTGTCGTGTTTTTCCTCATCGCGACGGACCCCGCGTCGGCGGCCGGGCAGGCGGCCGATCGCATCGCCGCGGGCAAGGCGCTGGCCGTCGCGGCGGACTGTGTCGCGTGCCATACGGTGCAGGGCGGCCAGCCGTTCGCGGGCGGCCTCGCGATGCCGCTGCCGATGGGCGACATCTACTCGACCAACATCACGCCGGACCGGCAAACGGGGATCGGCAACTATTCGGAGCAGGACTTCGCGAACGTGCTGCGCAAGGGGCTGCGGCGCGACGGCGGCAACCTGTACCCGGCGATGCCGTACCCGTCGTACACGAAGTTCAGCGACGACGACATTGCGAACCTGTACGCGTATTTCATGCAGGGCGTCGCGCCGGTGCGTCAGCCGAATCGCGCGCCGGATTTCCCGTGGCCGCTGACCATGCGCTGGCCGCTGAAGATCTGGAATGCGCTGTATCTGCGCGAAGGCGCGTACGTGCCGAAACCCGGGCGGGACGCCGAATGGAATCGCGGCGCCTACCTGGTGCAGGGCGCCGCGCATTGCGGTACCTGCCATACGCCGCGCGGCATCGGGATGCAGGAGCTGGCCTACGACGAAACCGGCGTCGGCTATCTCGCCGGCGCGCCGCTCGCCGGCTGGCAGGCGTTCAACATCACGCACGATCGCGACGCGGGCATCGGCACGTGGACGACCGCGCAGATCGTCCAGTACCTGCGCACCGGCAACGTACCGGGCAAGGCACAGGCTGCCGGCCCGATGGCGGAGGCGGTCGAGCACAGTTTCAGCCGGATGAGCGAACGCGACCTGAACGCGATCGCCGTGTATCTGTCGACCGTGGCCGCCGCGACGGGCGCCGATACCGCGCCGCGTTCGACCCAGGGGCGCCCGACCGACGACTACGTCGCGATACGCGCCGCGGCTGCGGCGGGTGGCCGGACGCCGGCCGGCGCGTCGCTCTACCTCGATCATTGCGCGAGCTGCCACGGGATGACGGGCGCCGGCACGACGGACGGTTTCTTCCCGTCGCTGTTCGCCAACAGCGCGGTCGGCACCGCCACCGTGTCGAACCTGCTGCAGGTCGTCATGCACGGCGCGAGCGTGAACAACGGCACCACGCACTACTTCATGCCGGCGTTCCAGACCGAACTCGACGATGACGAAGTGGTGACGCTGGTGAACTACCTGAGCGAACGATTCGGCAACGGCCGGGCTCGCGTGAGCGCGGCGGAGGTCGCGAAGATCCGCACGGCGCCCGCCCACTGACAGGAGATGCACGCGATGAACGATTTCGATGTGACCGGCGAACCGGATGCGCGGCGTCGCCGTCTCGTGAAGCTGTCGGCCGGTGCGGCGCTTGCCGTCGCGTTGCCGGCCGGCATGCTGATCGCGCGCGCCGCGACCGCACCGCAGGCCGCGCCGCTGCGGGACTTTGCCGGTGTGGCCGCGTACTTGACGCGTCGCTCGGCGCTTCCGTCGCGCTATGTGGAGTCGGTCTACGACGGTCTCGTCGAGCAGGATCGCGAATTCCCCGCGCGGTTGCGCGCGCTTGCCGTCGCGATCGACTCGGGCACGCAGCCGCTCGATACGTTCGTGCGCACGCTCGGTGTCGCCGCCCCGCAATTGCGCGCGGCGGCGCTGGCCATCATCGAGGCCTTCTACACCGGGAGTGTCGGTCACGGCGGGCAGGCGCGCATGGTCGGCTACGAAACCGCGCTGATGTTCGAGCCGACCCGCGACGTCACGGTTATTCCGACCTACATCCGCGCGCGCCCCGAGTACTGGACCGCGCGCCCGGCCGCCGAAGCCGGTTGAGCAGCCTTCGAACAAGGATCGAAATCATGAGCAGTTCCTATGACGCGGACGTCATCGTCATCGGCGCGGGCATCCTGGGCGGCGCCGTCGCGCAGTCGCTGACGCAGCAGCGCAAGTCCGTCATCGTGATCGAGGCGGGGCCGGAGGTGAAGCGGGCCGAGCTCGTCCGCGCGTTCCGCAATTACGGCAACAAGTCGGATTACAACGGCCCGTACCCGGATCTGCCGTGGGCGCCGAAGTCGTCCACCGGCCGCTATTCCGATCGCTACATCGACAGCGTCGGCCCGGTGCTGCAGAAGCCGTCGTTCCTGCGGCTCGTCGGCGGCACGACCTGGCACTGGGGCGGCGCGACGTGGCGCATGCTGCCGAACGATTTCCGGCTGCACAGCCTGTATGGGCAGGGGCGCGACTGGCCGATCGGTTATGACGAGCTCGAGCCGTGGTACCAGCTCGCGGAGGAGCAGATCGGCGTGTCGGGCTCGGACACCGACGACCAGAGCGGGCAAGGCGGGGCGCCGTTCCCGCCGCGCTCGAAGCCGTACCCGATGCGGCAGCAGCCGTGGTCGTACCTGACGCAGCGGGTCGCGGAAAAGGTCGCGACGATCGGCCATCGTTTCGTCGACGAACCCAACGCGCGCGCGACGCGACCCTACGAGGGCCGGCCGACCTGCGCCGGCAACAACAACTGCGCGCCGATCTGCCCGATCGGCGCGCAATTCTCCGGCGATCGCCCGGTGCTGCGCGCCGTCGCGCAGGGTGCGCGGCTGCTGACGAATGCGGTCGTCTACAAGATCGAGCGCGGCGAGGGGCGCAAGATCGCCGCGATCCACTACATGACGCCGGATGGCAAAAGCACGCGCCTGACCGCGCGGACCTTCGTGCTCGCGGCGCACGGTGTCGAGATTCCGAAGCTGCTGCTGATGTCGGACGTTGCGAACACGTCGGGCCAGGTCGGCCGCAACATGATGGGGCACACCGGCCGCGCGATCGCGATGCTCGCGCGCGAACCGGTGTGGGCCGGGCGAGGCCCGACCCAGCAGGGCAGCATCAACACGCGGCGCGACGGCGCGTTTCGTCGCGAACACGGCGCGATCCGGCATTTCCTCGACAACACCGTGCCGAACGAGATCGTCACGCGGCGGCTGATCGCGCAAGGTGTCGTCGGCGACGCGCTCGATGCGCGGATCCGCCACGACGCGGCGCGCTACCTGAAGATCGCGAGCTACGTCGAGATCCTGCCCGACCCGCGTAACCGTGTGACGCTCAGCGATCGCAAGGATGCACTCGGGCTGCCGACGCCGCGTACCGACTATGACGTGTACGACTATTCGTTGCGAGCGGCGTCGCAAGTGCTCGACGATTACCGCGACTTCCAGCAGGTGTTCGGTGCGACCGAGATCGTGAACGACATCCATGCGTGGGTGCCGAGTTCTCACATCATGGGCACGACGATCATGGGCAACGATCCGGCCGATTCGGTCGTCGATCGCGATTGCCGAACGCACGATCACCCGAACCTGTTCATCGCGAGTACGGCCGTGCACCCGAGTTCGTCGGTGGTCAATCCGACGCTGACCGGGTATGCGCTGGCGCTCAGGATGGCGAAGACGATTGGAGCGGAAGTCTGACGCAAGCGGGGCGGCCCGGCAGCGCATACGTGCCGGCCGCCTTGCCGGGCGCGCTCAGGCGCGTTTCACTTCACACACTCCAGCGCATACTTCAACCCCTGCCCGAGCAACCCGCGCCACACGTCCCACGTATGCCCGCCGTCGACGATCCGCAGCTCGGCCGGGTTCTGCGCGCGGCGCAGGTGCGTGTACAGCACGCTCGATTCCGCCTGGATCGTCAGGTCGTCGTCGCCGGCCGCGATGAACATCGGCACGCGCCAGCTGCGCGCGAAATAGCCGCGCAGCAGCGCCGGGTAATTGAGTTCGTGCCACACGCGTGAATCGAACTGCCGGTCGCCGAACACGCCGACGTAGCGCGCGGCGGAATTGAGCGGCGGTTCGTTCGCATAGATCGCGGGGCTCAGCAGCATCGCGCCGCAGAACAGCCCCGGTTCGAGCAGCGAGAAGCGCAGCGCGCCGAAGCCGCCCATCGACACGCCGCCGATCGCGCGGCCCGCGCGCTGGTTCGACACCGCGAAGTGCGCTTCGACTTCCGGCAGCAGGTCGTTGAGAAACGCGCTCTGCATCTTCTCCTTGCGATCGACGTACCAGTCGGTGCCGCCCTGCGGCATCACGATCACGACGGGCGGGATGTCGTGGCGCTCGATCAGCGTGTCGGCGGTGGCCTGCAGCCGGCCCTGCGTGACCCAGTCGTTCGCGTTGCCCGCGTTGCCGTGCAGCAGGTACATCACCGGGTAGCGCGCGCCTTCGGGGTTGTAGCCGGGCGGCAGATAGACCGTGTACGACCAGTCGCGCTTCAGCGACGCCGAGCGGAACGTGCGCAGCACGACGCTGCTGCCCGGATTGACGGACGGCTCCTGCGCGGCGGACGGCGTCGTCGCCGTCTGGACGGCCGGCGGCGCGGGCGATGCCGCCGGCGCGGCAGCCGGCGCCTGTGCCGGCGGCGTGGCATGGGCGGTGGCGATGGCGCCGGCGATCAGGGCGAGGGCGAGGGTGAGCGGAAGGGCGAGTCGGCGCATGGCGAATCGTTTCAGGAGAGGCGCCGGCTATCGTAGCAGCGGCGCGTGACGGCGCGGCGCGTCATGGCCGCGAACGGAACGGCAGCCGCGCGACGAGCGGCCCGTAGAGTTTGGCGACGAGATACAGCAGCCCGATCGCGACGGCGTCGGCGGTCAGGCCGAGCGGCACGTCGAGATAGCCTTCGGTCGCCTGGTAGAGCAGCGAATCGACCGCGAGCGAAATGCCGGTGCCCGCGACGAAGCACAGCAGCCCCTGCCGGCCGATCGTGCCGATCCACGGCATCGCGTGCGCGACCTTCTTCATCCAGCCGAGGTGCACGAGCTTGGCGGCGAGCCACGCGATCGCGAGGAAGTTCACGAGCCGCAGCGCGCCGAGGTTCTGCTTGATCGACGGATCGGTCGGGAACGGTTCGATGCGCAGCCGATAGTACGCGCCGGCCGCGACGATCGCGAGCGACGTGGCCGTCAGCAGCCAGCCCTGCGGCCGGGGCGCGAGCGTCTGGTAGACGGGCTGGCAGCGCGCGATCACGCCGAGCACGAACAGGAACTGCCACGCGAACGGGTTGAAATCCCACGGCGCGCCTTCGACGGTCGGCAAGAAGCGCGCGACGTGCGGCGCCGCGTACCACAGCGATCCGCTGAACGCGAGCATCAGCCACGGCTGCGTGCGGGCGAGCGGCAGCGCGAGCGGGACGAGCAGCGCGAAGAACGCGTACATCGGCAGCACCGACGCGAGGTACGGCTGGCGGCGGAACAGCAGGATGTCGCGCAGCGCGGCGAGCGGCTTGTGCAGCAGCCCGTCGAGGTCGTTGGTCGGCATGTTCGGGCCGTCGATCGCGAACGCGTTCAGCGCGGCGGTGATCAGCAGCATCAGGCCGGCCGTCACGAGGAACGCCCGGTAGATCTCGAACGCCCGCCGGATGAAGCGCTGGCGCGCGGCGGCCTCGTCGTGCCGCTCGGCGAGCGAGTTGTACGCGATGGCGGTCGCGAAGCCGCCGAGGAACACGAACACCTCGGCCGCGTCGCACAGCGCGTACGCGTGCAGCGTGACGCGCGACAGGATGCTGCCGCCGATGTGGTCGACGACGATGACGAGCAGCACGAGGCCGCGGAAGAAATCGAGCTCGGCGTAGCGGCCGGCCCGGGCCGGCGCGGTCATCGGAACGCCTTCCGGCGCGGGCCGCGGGCACGGCCGGCACGCGCCGCGCGGGTGTCGGGGTGAAGCATGACTTCGTGAAGAAATGGCGAACGGATGCGCATTGTGCCACCGATGCGATGCTCATCGGGTTTACGCGGATGGCGGGCCGGCCTGCCGC
>NZ_BCPP01000125.1:0-10685 GCF_016586125.1 Burkholderia sp. E168m23 | reverse complement strand
AATGAAGTGTGGGCGGCACACCGTCCGGCGCCGAATCGGCGAGCGGACGCACCGACCCCTCGACGATGCGCGCACCGAAGTCGCGCACGAGCTGCTGGACGAACGGATCGCCGTGAATCTCCTGCTCGGCTTCGCGCTGGCGCGCCGCGCGCGCGGCCGCATCGAGCGCCGCCGCGGTGCGCCGTGCGGGCCCGACCTCGACGCTCACCTCGACCGGCTTGCCGAGCGCATCGGCCAGTGCGGCCTTCAGCTTCGTCACCTGCGCGGCGTCCGCATACTGCGGCACCGGCACGGACAGTTTCAATGTGCCCGCATCGACGGCCGTCAGCTCGCTGTTGAACGCGAGCTGGTACGCGACGCCCTTCAGCGGCAGCCGTGCGGCGAGCGCCGGCCATTCGCCGTCGAAGCCGATCGGATCGAGCGCGATCGCGGGCGGCAGCGGCCGCGTGTCGATCGGCGCGGCCGGACGCGCGTCCGCCGGCTTCGGCGTCACGCGCACATCGTCGGGACCGCTGTCGAACACCGGCACGAAGCCGTCGTCGGAACCGCCGAACATTTCGTCGGCGCTGAGCGGCACGTAGTCGTCGGGCGGGATGTCTTCCCACGGCGGCGACGGCTGGCGCGACTCGGCTGCTTGCGGCGCGCGGGCAGCGGCACGCGGCGTCGGCACCTGGACGGCCGGACGCGGCGCGGCCGGCTTCTCGGCGGCCGGCTGGGCCGCCGCCGGTTTGGCTGTTGCGCCTGCGCGCCCGCCGCGGTCCGACGACACGCGCATCCCCGCATTGCGCAGCACGTCGAGCGCGGCGGCGGCACCGCCTGCGCGCGCCGCCGGCCGTGCGGCGGCCGGCTCGGGCGATGCGGCGCGCGGCGCCGGTTCGGCCTGCGGAGCCGGTTCGTCGTTTCGCTGCACGGCGGCAACGGCAGGCGGCTCGGGTTCCTTCCGGGCGGGAGGCGGCACGTCGCCAGCGGGCGCCGCCTTCGTTTCCGGCTGCGACGGCTCCTCGATCGCTTGTGCGTCGACCGCTGTCGGTACCGAGGCTGCAGCCTCTGCCGGTGACTGGGCGGCAGGCGGCTTGGCGGCCGGCCGTTCGGCTTCATCGCTTGACTGCGCGGGCGCCGAACGGGCGACCGGCGCAACCGGTGCAGCCGGCACCGCAGCTTGCGGACGCGCTGCGCCGGCGGGCGTGGCCGACACCGGCTTCGCCGCGGCAGCACGCGGGGCCGGCACCGCACGCGGCGGCACGGACGGCTGGCCGCCCGGCGCGCTGCCGGCGCCAACGGCCGGCTCGAATGCGAGCATCCGCAGCAGCGTCATCGTGAAACCGGCGTATTCGTCGGGCGCAAGGCCAAGCTCGGCGCGCCCGACCGTCGCGATCTGATAGAACAATTGCACCTGCTCGGGGCTCAGCGTCTCCGCAAAACGACGCAGGTCGGCCGCTTCCGGCCATTCGTCGAGCACCGAGCCCGGCGCGAACTGCGCCCAGGCGATCCGGTGCAGCAGGCTCGCGAGATCCTGCAGCGCGGTCGAGAACGACAGGCTGCGCAACGACATCTCGTCGGCAATCGCGAGGATTTCCGGGCCATTGGCCGCCGCGAGCGCGTCGAGCAGGCGCACCATGTATGTCTGGTCGAGCGCGCCGAGCATGCCCGACACCGCCGACTCGGTCACCTCGTTCGCCGAATAGGCGATCGCCTGGTCGGTCAGGGACAGCGCGTCGCGCATGCTGCCCTGCGCGGCGCGCGCGAGCAGGCGCAGCGCCTGCGGCTCGAACGTGATCTGCTCTTCGCCGAGGATCCGCTCGAGATGCGACACGATGTGCCCGGCCGGCATCTGCTTCAGGTTGAACTGCAGGCAGCGCGACAGCACAGTCACGGGGATTTTCTGCGGATCGGTCGTCGCGAGGATGAACTTGACGTGCGGCGGCGGCTCTTCGAGCGTCTTCAGCATCGCGTTGAACGCGTGATTCGTCAGCATGTGCACTTCGTCGATCATGTAGACCTTGAAGCGCGCATCGACGGGCGCGTACACCGCGCGCTCGAGCAGCGCGGCCATTTCATCGACGCCGCGATTGCTCGCCGCGTCCATCTCGACGTAATCGACGAAACGGCCCTCGTCGATCTCGCGACAGGCACGACACACGCCGCACGGCTGCGACGTGACGCCGGTTTCACAGTTGAGCGCCTTCGCGAAGATCCGCGACAGCGTCGTCTTGCCGACACCGCGGGTTCCGGTAAACAGATAGGCGTGATGGAGACGCTCGCCGTCGAGCGCGTGCGTGAGCGCCCTGACGACGTGCTCCTGGCCGACGAGCGAAGCGAAATCCTTCGGACGCCACTTGCGTGCGAGAACTTGATAGGTCATCGGGAAATTGTATCAGTAACGCTGCGTCGCGCCGACACGCGAAACGGTGCGGAAGACGGGCAAGAGGCAGGTCGAACGGAGTGTGACGCAGAAATAAAAAACGCCCTGCGAACGGGGCGAGAAGGAAGGTGACGAGCCCAACCCTCGGCACTGGCGGAAAACGATTGTGGCTGCTTCGTTCCCGACCTGACCAGGTTCACCGCCCCACCATGCGAGGAGGCCCGTCACGGCATATTCTATCACCGCTTCCGGACGAATGCGACCGTTTGTTCGCATCAATGCGAATATCGCCGGGCAAACCGGCGCATCGCCCCTTCGCGCGGGCGGGATGCGGCCCGCCCCTTGCAATTGGCGGACCGGCCTCCATCTGCGTGGCACGACGGTCGAACGTCGCGTCGTACCCCTACTCGCGTAGCGGCTACTATCGCCGCCCGCAGCAGATAGCAATTTAGGCTAATATGACGCCCGAACGACCCGCGAGCCGCGGCATGCAGCGCTTACGCCCCTCCTTTCCGGAAAGGCGGAGTGACCTGCCGCAGCGGCCGGCAGCCTACGGCGGCCGGTACGCCGCAACGCGCAAGCAGGCAGTCCCCGAACCGTAAGAGGTATTGACCCAATGAGCGAACAGATCAAACACATCAGCGACGCATCGTTCGAACAGGACGTCGTCAAGTCCGACAAGCCCGTACTCGTCGATTTCTGGGCCGAATGGTGCGGCCCGTGCAAGATGATCGCCCCGATCCTCGACGAAGTCGCGAAGGACTACGGCGACAAGCTGCAGATCGCGAAGATCAACGTCGACGACAACCAGGCCACGCCCGCGAAATTCGGCGTGCGCGGCATCCCGACGCTGATCCTGTTCAAGAACGGCGCGGCCGCCGCGCAGAAGGTCGGCGCGCTGTCGAAGTCGCAGCTCACCGCATTCCTGGACAGCCACCTGTAATACTGGCAGTTCCGCGGACGTGTTGTCAGTCGGCAACACGTCCGCCGTCAAGCCGCCGATCGCTCGCTCAAGCGCGAATCGGGCTATGCTAGAATTAAAAAACGTCGACAAGACGCATTTAAGTCTCTGAGCGCTTCCGCTCGCCCTCCTCCCTTATTTCTTTCGTCGCATCTCCTCCCTGGCGGGTTCTCCGTATGCATTTATCCGAGCTCAAGTCTCTGCACGTCTCCGAACTGATCGAAATGGCCAATGGCCTGGAGATCGAAAACGCGAACCGCCTGCGCAAGCAGGAGTTGATGTTTGCCATTCTCAAAAAGCGCGCCAAGACGGGAGAGACGATCTTCGGCGACGGTACGCTCGAAGTGCTGCCGGACGGCTTCGGCTTCCTGCGCTCGCCGGAAATGTCGTACCTCGCGAGCACCGACGACATCTACATCAGCCCGTCGCAGATCCGCCGCTTCAACCTGCACACCGGCGACACCATCGAAGGTGAAGTCCGCACGCCGAAGGACGGCGAGCGCTACTTCGCGCTGGTGAAGGTCGACAAAGTCAACGGGCAGCCGCCCGAGGCCTCGAAACACAAGATCATGTTCGAGAACCTCACGCCGCTGCACCCGAACAAGCCGCTGTCGCTCGAACGCGAAATGCGCGGCGAGGAAAACGTCACGGGCCGCATCATCGACATGATCGCGCCGATCGGCAAGGGCCAGCGCGGCCTGCTCGTCGCGTCTCCGAAGTCGGGCAAGACCGTGATGCTCCAGCACATCGCGCACGCGATCAAGCAGAACCACCCGGACGTGATCCTGTTCGTGCTGCTAATCGACGAACGCCCGGAAGAAGTGACCGAAATGCAGCGCTCGGTCGCCGGCGAAGTGATCGCGTCGACGTTCGACGAACCGGCCACGCGCCACGTCCAGGTCGCCGAAATGGTGATCGAGAAGGCCAAGCGCCTCGTCGAAATGAAGCACGACGTCGTGATTCTGCTCGACTCGATCACGCGTCTCGCGCGTGCGTACAACACCGTGATCCCGGCGTCGGGCAAGGTGCTGACGGGCGGTGTCGACGCGAACGCGCTGCAGCGTCCGAAGCGCTTCTTCGGTGCGGCGCGCAACATCGAGGAAGGCGGCTCGCTGACGATCATCGGCACCGCGCTGATCGAAACCGGCAGCCGCATGGACGACGTGATCTACGAAGAGTTCAAGGGCACCGGCAACATGGAAGTGCACCTCGAGCGCCGTCTCGCGGAAAAGCGCGTGTACCCGTCGATCAACCTGAACAAGTCGGGCACGCGTCGCGAGGAAATGCTGATCAAACCCGAGATCCTTCAGAAGATCTGGGTGCTGCGCAAGTTCATCCACGACATGGACGAGGTCGAGGCGATGGAATTCCTGCTCGACAAGATCCGCCAGACGAAGAGCAACTCCGAGTTCTTCGACCTGATGCGCCGCGGCGGCTGATCGCCTCCGCTCCGCAACACGGCCGCCCGCGCACCCTGCCCGGCGGCCGTTTTTTGATCCCAACCTGAACGTGAACGTACAGGTTGATCTATAATCGCGTCATTGTCCCTTCGAATTCCCCGCACCCGATGCCGAACGATGCAGCCACCCCGCACCTGACCGTCAGCGACGCCGCGTCGCGACTCGGCGTCACGCCGCGCACGCTCAAATATTACGAAGAGCGCGGACTCGTCACGCCATCGCGCAGCGAAGGCCGCTACCGCCTCTACGACGAAGCCGACCTCGAACGCTTCGCGCGCATCCTGCGGCTGCGCGCGCTCGGCTTCTCGCTGCACGGCATCACCGAAATGCTGAAGCGTCCGCTGGAAGAAACGGGCGACGGCCGGCGCCGCTATTCGGATGCCTCGCTGCGCGACATCCGCACCGGCCTCGCCGAGCAGATCGATACGCTCGACCGGCGGATCGCGGCCGTCCAGCGCGAGTTGAAGGAAGCCGTCGCGCTGCGCAAGGAGTTGCAGCACGACATCGACTACGTCGAGCGGCGCCTCGCCGGCGAAAACGCGGATGAACTGATCGCGCAGCGGCGGGCCGAAGCCGGCGCGCGGCGCGCCCGCAAGGATCGCGAATGAACGCGGTGCCGGGCCGGCCGCCGCTGTGGAGCCGCGCAAACCTGCGGGGGGACCTGTTCCCGTGGGCACTCGCGCTCGTCACCGGCATCGACTACTTCGACAACGCCGTCTTCTCGTTCTTCGCGAGCTACATCGCGGGCGGCATCAACGCGTCGCCCGACGAACTGGTGTGGTCGTCGAGCGCGTACGCGGTCACGGCCGTGCTCGGCATCCTGCAGCAGCAATGGTGGGTCGACCGGCTCGGCCATCGCCGCTACGTCGCGGGCTGCATGCTGATGTTCTCGTTCGGCGCGATCGCGGCGGCGCTGGCCGACACGTCGCTGGAGCTCGCGTTCGCGCGCGGCTTCCAGGGCTATTTCATCGGCCCGATGATGGGCGCGTGCCGGATCCTGATCCAGATCAGCTTCAAGCCGCAGGAGCGGCCGCCCGCGACGCGCGCGTTCCTGATCATGATCCTGCTCGGCAGCGCGCTCGCGCCGATCGTCGGCGGGCTGCTGGTCGCGCATTCGACGTGGCGCGCACTGTTCGCGTGCACGGCGCCGGCCGGCATCGCGTTCGCGATCCTCGCGTTGCTCACGCTGCCCGATTCCGGCCGCACGCCGGACGACGAACGCGGTTCCGGACATTTCTGGCCGTACGTCGTGTTCGCGCTCGCGCAAGGGGCGCTGCAGATCGTGCTGCAACAGGTGCATTACCAGCTCTACAGCGGCTCGCCGATGCTGATCATGCTGACGTTCGCCGGGCTCGGCGCGCTCGCGTGGTTCGCGTATCACCAGTGGCACCATCCGACGCCGCTCGTGCGGCTGCATGCGTTTCGCGAGCGGACGTTCCAGGTCGGGCTGCTGCTCTACATGTTCTATTACTACGAGACGACGGGCTTCAGTTACCTGACGTCCCGGTTACTCGAGGGCGGGCTCGGCTATCCGGTCGAGAATGCCGGGCGCCTGGTCGGCACGATGTCGCTGATCTCGGCCACCGCGCTGTTCGCCTACCTGCGCTACGCGAAATTCGTCGCGCACAAGAAGTGGTTCGTCGTGCCCGGGTTCGCGATCGCCGTCACGGCCGCGCTGTGGATGACCCGGATGACGCCGCAGATCGGCGAAGCCGCGCTGATCGTCCCGTTGCTGCTGCGCGGGCTGCTGCTGCTCTTCATCGTGCTGCCGGTCGCGAATCTCACGTTCCGGATCTTCGCGATCGACGAATACACGCACGGCTACCGGCTGAAGAACATCGTGCGGCAACTGACGATCTCGTTCGCGACGTCGTCGGTGATCATCGTCGAGCAGCACCGCGTGGCCGTGCACCAGACGCGGCTCGTCGAGCGCGCGAGCGTGTTCGACCCGCTGTTCCAGCAGACCGTCGATGCACTGACGCGCAGCTATGCGGCCGCCGGCCACGCGCTGAACGACGCGCACGGCCTCGCGATCGCGTCGATCGCGCGGATGGTCGCGCAACAGGCGTCGTTCCTCGCGTCGCTCGACGGTTTTTACTTCCTCGCGGGCGTCGCGCTCGTCGGCGGTCTCTTCGCGGCATGGCAAAAACAGATCGATTGAGTTAAAAGACAGGCTTTGGATTTTCGTCCGCCGCCTCCATGCTTTCGAAACTGACCCGCTGGTTCGACGATCGCCGCCGCGACCGCGCGCTGCGCAGCCATCCGGTTCCCGACGCGCTGTGGCAGGAAACCGTCGAGCGCCTGCCGTTCCTCGCCGCCCTGCCGCCTGACGCGCTCGCCAGGCTGCGCGAGCTGACGAGCCTGTTCGTCGCGAAAAAATCGTTTTCGACCGCGCACGGGCTCGAACTGACCGACGCGATGATCGTCGCGATCGCCGCGCAGGCCTGCCTGCCCGTGCTGAATCTCGATTTGTCGCTGTACGACGGCTGGGTGGGCGTCGTCGTGTATCCGGGCGAATTCGTGATCCGCAAGACGGTGCAGGACGAGGACGGCGTCGTCCACGAAGTCGAGCAGGATGCGAGCGGCGAGGCATGGGAAGGCGGCCCCGTGATCCTGTCGTGGGAAGACGCGCAGATGACGGACGGCCGGGACGCGTACAACGTCGTGATCCACGAGTTCGCGCACAAGATCGACATGGTCAACGGCGCGGCCGACGGCTATCCGCCCCTGTTTCGCCGCTGGCATGCGCCGCACCTCGACGCGCAGGCGTGGGCCGACGTGTTCGAACATGCGTACGACCAGTTCTGCGCGCGCGTCGACGCGGTGCCGGATCGCGCATGGGCGCGCTTCGAGCGGGACTCGCTGATCGATCCCTATGCGGCCGATCACCCGTCGGAATTCTTCGCGGTGTGCAGCGAGGCGCTGTTCGTCCGGCCGAAAGCGTTCGAGTCCGAATTTCCGGAGCTGTACCGGCTGCTGGCGCGCTACTACCGGCAGGACCCGGCCGGCACCGGGGCCCTCGACGCGCCGTGAAAATTATTCGTCAACCGTCTGATTTTCTGGCATAATCGCCGTTTTTCGACCTTAGGCAAGTGGCTCGCGCCGGGCTTGGCGTCGGCCGAATCGCTCCCATCGGGGCGGCTCGACACGGCAAGCGGCGGGTTGGCTACCGCTATCACCAAGGAAAATCATGAAACCTGGCATTCACCCGGACTACCGCGAAGTCGTCTTCCAAGACATGTCGAACGGCTTCAAGTTCATCACGCGCTCGACGATCCAGACGCGTGAAACCATCGAACACGAAGGCAAGACCTACCCGCTCGCCAAGATCGAAGTGTCGTCGGAATCGCACTCGTTCTACACGGGTCAGCAAAAGATCATGGACACGGCAGGCCGTGTCGAGAAGTTCAAGAACAAGTTCGGCGCACGCGCCAACGGCAAGGCTGCAGCAAAGTAAGCCTTGCACCGTTCCGGTGGTTGCTACGCACCGGTACCGCACGAAAGGGCAGCCCAGGCTGCCCTTTTTTGTCTCTGCTCGCCCGGAAAGACGCCGCCCGGCGCCCGGGAAACGACCTGACGCACAACAGCGGGCGCGACTACAATGCCGGATGCTCGAAACCGGCTCGACCGCGCGCACCCGCGCCGGCCGCCTGCCCATAACAAATCGCTCATCTGCATGAAGCCTGTCGTCCGCCTCACCGCCTCCGCCACGCGTGCGCTGCCACGCTGGCTGCTGCTCACGCTCTGCTTCGTCTACGCGGCGTTCGGCCTGTTCGGCCGCGACCCGTGGAAAAACGAGGACGCGGCGGGCTTCGGCGTGATGTGGACGATGGCCAAGGGCGGCTGGCACGACTGGCTGCTGCCGAACCTGGTCGGCAAGTTCATCACGACCGACGGGCCGCTCGGCTACTGGCTCGGTGCGCTGTCGATCCGCGGCCTCGGCCCCTGGGTCGACGCGAGCAACGCGTCGCGCGTCGATACCGGCGTGCTGTTCTGCGTCGCATGCGCATTCGTCTGGTACGCGGCCTACCTGCTCGGCCGGCGCGCCGAGGTTCAACCGTTCAAATACGCATTCGGCGGCGAACCCGAGCCCCGCGACTACGGCCGCACGCTCGCGGACGGCGCGCTGCTGGTGCTCGTCGCCTGCTTCGGCCTCGCGGAACGCGGGCACGAAACGACGCCGCAGCTCGCGCAGTTCGCGTGGATCGCGATGCTCGTGTACGGGATCGTGCGCGGCATCGACAAACCGCTGCAAGGCGCACTGTGGTGGGGTCTCGCGATCGGCCTCGTTGCGCTGTCCGGCAACCCGGTGCTGGTCGTCGCACTGCTCGCGGGCACGGCCGCGCTGTGGCTCGTCACGCCCGAGATGCGCAACCTGCGCCTGCCGCTGGTCGGCGTGCCGCTCGCGGCCGCGATCTTCGCGCTGTGGCCGCTCGCCGCCTTCGTCGCGGCGCCCGACGACGCCGCGTGGTTCTTCAACCAGTGGATCCACGGCAGCCTGATGCGCTTTTCGGGCCCGCCGACGGCCGTGCTCGGCT
The DNA here is from genome assembly GCF_016586125.1 of Burkholderia sp. E168m23. NCBI lineage: Bacteria > Pseudomonadati > Pseudomonadota > Betaproteobacteria > Burkholderiales > Burkholderiaceae > Burkholderia > Burkholderia sp. E168m23. Next base: position 1,364 of record NZ_BCPP01000125.1, on the reverse strand, counting down.
ATGCGGCGAAGAACCTGCCGTTGTTCACGTGGCCTGCGTGGCCGCTCGCGATCTGGGCGTGGTGGAGCTGGGCCGGCATGCGTCGTCGGGCGCACATCGCGATTCCGCTGTCGGTCGCCGTGCCGCTCGTCGCGCTCGTGATCCTGCAAAGCCAGCAGTCGAACCGCATGTACATGCTGCTGCTACCGCCGCTCGCGGTGCTCGCGACGTTCGCGCTGCCGACCCTCAAGCGCGGCGCGATCAACGCGATCGACTGGTTCGCGGTGCTGAGCTTCACGATCCTCGGCACCTTCGTGTGGCTCGTCTGGCTCGCGTCGCTCACCGGCTTCCCGCATCCGCTCGCGCGCAACCTCGCGCGCCTCGTGCCCGGCTACGAGCCGCATTTCAAGATCCTGTCGTTCATCTGCGCGGTGATCGTCACCGTGTGCTGGTGCTTCCTCGCGCGCTGGCGCGTGTCGCGACAGCCTAAGGTGCTGTGGCGCAGCGTCGTGCTGTCGAGCGCGGGCACCACGCTGATGTGGGTGCTGCTGATGACGCTGTGGCTGCCGATCGTCAACTACGGCCGGACCTATCGCGACGTCGCGCAACAGATCGCCGTGCACCTGCCGTCCGACTACGAGTGCATTTCGCCGGTGCGGCTCGGCGACGCGCAGATCGCGACCTTCGCGTATTTCGGCAACATGCGCTTCGATTTCTCCGGCGACTGCGACGTGATCCTGCGTCAGGACCGCGCCGACTTCGGCGAGCCGAGCGCGATGTCGCAATACGTGTGGCGTCTCGTCTGGGAAGGCCGCCGCGTCGCCGACCGCGACGAGCGCTTCCGCCTGTACGAGCGCATCGAACGGCCGAAGACGCCCGTCAAACGGCGTCCGCCGCGCCGCCAGGCGGCCGATTGACGATGTTCGGCGACATCCGCCGGATCGTCGGTCTCGCGTGGCCGGTGCTGGTCGGCCAGCTCGCGATCATCGCGTTCGGCGTGATCGACACCGCGATGGTCGGCCGCTACTCGGCCGTCGATCTCGCCGCGCTCGGGCTCGGCTCGTCGATCTACGTATCGATCTACATCGGCCTGACGGGTATCCTGTCCGCGCTGCAGCCGATCACCGGGCAACTGTACGGCGCGCGGCGCTATGCCGAGATCGGCGAGGAAGTGCGCCAGGCGCTGTGGCTCGCGCTGCTGCTCTCGATTCCGGGCTTCCTGCTGCTGCATTTTCCCGAGCCGCTGCTGCGCGTCGCGCACGCGCCCGCCGCGCTGCACGATCGCACCGTCGACTACCTGCGCGTCCTGTCGTACGGGCTGCCCGCCAGCCTCGTATTCCGCATCTATAACGCGCTGACCAACGCGGCCGGCAAGCCGCGGCTCG
>NZ_BCPP01000124.1:0-10754 GCF_016586125.1 Burkholderia sp. E168m23 | reverse complement strand
CAGGCTCGGCTGCGCGCCGTCGAGCTGCCCGTTCGCGCGCGCCCACAATGCGAGCGAACCGAGCATCGACACGATGTCGACGATCGCGCCGTCGACCACGCGCCCCGGCCCGCCGCCGCGTACGTCGAGCAACGCGCAGACGATGCCGAACGCAAGCCCGAGCGCGCCGCCCGCATCGCCGACGACGGTCGGCGGCACGCCCGGCCGGCCGTCGCGCGGCGCGGACAGCGACAGCAGCCCGGTCAGCGCGACGTAGTTCAGGTCGTGCCCGGCCGCGGCCGCGAGCGGTCCATCCTGGCCCCAGCCCGTCATGCGCCCGTAGACCAACTTCGGATTGCGGCGCGCGCAAGCGTCGGGCCCGAGGCCGAGCCGCTCCATCACGCCGGGCCGCAAGCCCTCGATCAACGCATCGGCCTGCGCGATCAGGTCGAGCGCGGCGTCACGCCCGGCCGGCGCCTTCAGGTCGAGTTCGACGATCGTCTTGCCTTCGCGCAACAAGTCGCCGTCGCGAGCCCGCAGCGCGTCCGGCGCGCTCGTGCGGCCGGACGGGCGCGCGATCAGCGTGATGCGCGCACCCATGCCGGCGAGCATCCAGCCCGCGAGCGGGCCGGGGCCGAGACCTTCGAATTCGACGATGTGGATACCGGCAAGCGGTGCATTCAATGACATGGCGACCTCGCTGAACTGCAGTCGGGACAGGAGCGGCGAAACTTTCCGATTCTATGCGAATGCCTGCGCGCACCGGCTTCGCGACCAGCGCCTGCTCACGCTAGTGACGGGCTTGCGCTGGCCCTAGCGCAACCCGTCGCCCGCCCGCTCCGCCAGCGCCGACCGCATCGCGCGCACGATCGCGTCCCGATGCGGGTCGATCCGCTCGACCGGCCCGGCCACGCCCATCGCCAACGGCAGCCCGTTCCAGCCGTCCGCGATCACCATCGAGATCATCGCGGCGCCCTGCGTCACGGTATGCGCCGAATACGAATAGCCGAGCCGGCGCGTCTGTTCGACCTTGTCGAGCACGACGTCCTCGTCGATCGTCCTGCCCGACTTCCCGATCCGTCGGATGCTGCGCGACACGAGCCGGCGAATCGCGCTGTCGGGCTGAATGCTCAGCAACGCCCAGCCGAGGCCCGACATGCAGATCTCGCGACGCGTGCCGATCGGCGCATAGAACTGCACCGGAATCGAATGCGAGCCCTCGACCGCGTCGATGTACTGCACGTACAGGTCGCTCTGCACCGCGATCACGACCGCCTCGTGCGTGCGCGCCGCCAGTCGCTTCGCGACCGCATGCCAGTGCCGCCGGCTGCCGGCCGCCGAATCGACCAGCGCTTCGCCGAGATTGACGAGCCGCGCGGTGGGCGCATACGCATGGGTTGCATCGTCGTAGGCAAGATAGCCGAGCGTCTTCATGCTGGTGAGCAACGCCGCCGCGCTCGACCCCGGATACCCGCAGCGCGTCGCGATCTCGCGCACGCTCAGCGGCCGCTGCAAGGTGCTGAAGAGTTCCAGCACCTCGAATACGCGCGCCGCGCTCTTGACCACGTTTCCGCTCATCCCGCCCCCTCCGCAGCGACCGGCAGGGGCCTTCCACGTATGTGGAACGGAATTTCCCGCCGTCGACCGTCGTGACGATACTAGGCTTCGGCCCGCGACGTGAAGTCCCGCGGCACAGAACATACGGAGACACCATGGCAGCCTTTTTGATCCGTGAACGGCAGGGCCCGATCCTGACCGTCACGATGAATCGTCCCGACACTCGCAACGCCATTTCGGACACCGATGCGATCGACGCGTTGACCGAATGCTGCGACGAAGCGAACCGCGACGAATCGATCCGCGTGCTGATACTGACCGGAGCCGGCACGACGTTCTCGTCGGGCGGCAACGTGAAGGCGATGCGCGCATTCGTGGAAGCCGGCCCACACGACCCTGCCGCGATCCGGACCAGCTATCGCCGCGGCATCCAGCGGCTCGCGCATGCGTTCGAGCACCTCGAAGTGCCGGCCATCGCGGCGGTCAACGGCGCGGCCATCGGCGCCGGCACCGATCTCGCATGCATGTGCGACATCCGCATCGCCGCCGAGCGCGCGCGCTTCGCGGAGAGCTTCATCGCGCTCGGTCTCGTGCCAGGCGACGGCGGCGCATGGTTCCTGCCGCGGATCGTCGGCGCCGCGGTCGCCGCGGAAATGTCGTTCACCGGCGATGCGCTCGACGCGCAGGCCGCGCTGCGCTGCGGGCTCGTGTCGCGCGTCGTGCCTGACGGCGACCTCCTCGCGCATGCGCACGAACTGGCCGACCGCATCGCCCGCCATTCGGGCAGCGCGCTGCGGCTGACCAAGCGGCTGCTGCGCGAAGGCCGCCACGCAAGCCTCGACACGCTGCTCGACCTGTCGGCGTCGTACCAGGCGTTCGCGCACGCCAGCCCCGAACATCGCGCGGCGGTCACCGCGCTGTTCGCCGCGCGCGACTGAACCCGCGACGCATCGCGACCGTGCAGCCGGCGCAGGCCGGCCTGCCGGCCCGCCGAATCCACATCGAAGGAGACATCGTCATGACCAGCAGCAACGAAGGCGCACTCGCAGGCGTGCGCGTGGTGGACCTGAGCCGCGTCTATGCGGGGCCGTTCTGCGCGCAGACGCTCGCCGACCACGGCGCGGACGTCATCAAGATCGAACCGCCGCAGGGCGACGAAACGCGCGACTGGGGGCCCGCGATGCCGAACGGCATCTCCAGCTACTACTGGGGGCTCAACCGCAACAAGCGCAATCTCGCGCTCGATCTGTCGCATCCCGACGGACGCGACGTGCTGTTGCGCGTGCTCGAAACGGCCGACGTGCTGATCGACAACTTCAAGCAGGGCACGCTCGAACGCTGGGGCATCGGCTACGAAGACTGCCTGCGCGCACGCTTTCCGCGCCTCGTCCACTGCTCGATTTCCGGCTACGGCACCGACGGCCCGCTCGCGCGGTTTCCGGGCTACGACGCGGTCGCGCAGGGCCTCGCCGGCTTCATGTCGATCAACGGCGAGCCGGGCGGCATGCCGCTCAAGGTGCCGTTTCCGGTCGTCGATTACGCGGCCGGCCTGAGCGCCGTCTCCACCATCCTGATCGCGCTGGTCGAGCGGACGCGCTCCGGCCTCGGACAGCACGTCGACATCGACCTGTTCAGCACCGCGCTGTCGATGCTGCATCCGGTCAGCACGAGCTGGATGGCGACCGGCGACGTGCCCGTCGCGACCGGCAACGTGTACGGCGCGATCGCGCCGTACGGCGTCTATCCGTGCAAGGACAAGCCGGTTGCGACCGGCGCCGGCAACAACCGCACGTTCGCGCGGCTCGTCGACGCGCTCGGCGTGCCCGAGCTGGCGCGCGATCCACGCTTCGCGACCAATGCGCAGCGCGTCGCGCATCGCGAGGCGCTCGACACGCTGCTCGGCCAGCTGACCGCCGAACTGCAGGCGGACGAGGTCGTCGAGCGGCTGATGCACGCCGGCGTCGCGACGGGGCCGGTGAACACCGTGGCCGATGCGTTCGGCCATCCGCAGGCGGCGCGCAACGCGATGTTCGTCGACACCGATACGTACACCGGCGCGGGCATCCCCGCCAAGCTGTCCCGCACGCCCGGCGCGATACGCCGGCCGCCCCAGCCGTTCGCCGCCGACACCGACGCCGTACTCGACGCATTCGGGATCGACGCGGCGCGCCGCGACGCGCTGCGGCAGGCTGGCGTGCTGCACGACACGCGGGCGGACGTGGCCGGGAGCGCGTCATGACCACCCCGCGCTTTGCTTCACCGGCGGGCGACGATGCCCCGTCGATCCTGCGCGACGACGCCGACGGCATCGCGTGGCTGACGATCCATCGCCCGCACGTCGCCAATGCGCTGTCCGCCGACGCGATCCGCCGCCTGTGCGACGAGCTCGTCACGCTCGACGACAACCCGTCGATTCGCGTCATCGTGATCCGCGGCGCGGGCGAACGCGCGTTCAGCGCGGGCGTCGATCTCGGCGACCCCGAGATCCGCGGAATGCAGCCGATGCGTGGGCTCGCACGCAACGTGCACGAGCTGATCCTGGAGCTGCGCAAGCCGACCATCGCGGCCATCAACGGCTACGCGATCGGCGGCGGCTGCGAAATCGCGCTCGCGTGCGACCTGCGGATCGCCGCCGATCACGCGACCTTCGCGTTGCCCGAAGCGCGGGTCGGCATGGGTGCGAACTTCGCGAGCGTGCTGCTGCCGCGCATGTTGCCGCACGCGATCGCGATGGAGCTGCTGTTCACGGGCCGCCGCTTCGACACGGACGAAGCGCAGCGCGCCGGCCTGCTGAACCGCGTCGTGCCCGGCGCCGCACTCGACGACACCGTGCGCGAGCTCGCGCAGACGATCGTCGCGAACGCGCCGCTCACGATCCGCCGCATCAAGGAAACCGCGACGCGCAGCCAGGGGCTGCCGGTGGCCGCCGCGCTGCGGCTGGACGTCGGCCCCGACGTCTACGCCAGCGAGGACCGGATCGAGGGCGCCCGCGCGTTTCTCGAGAAGCGCAAGCCGGTGTTCAAGGGACGCTGAGCCCGGCGCCGCACCGCAGCACCCGCGCGCACCGCTCCCAGAACGCGGGCGCGTCCAAAAAACATGGACGGAGACACCTTCATGCAACGGAAAGCATTCCTGGTCGGCGCGTGCGTGCTGTGCGCCACGCCGGCGCACGCGTCGTCGGTCACGCTGTACGGGATCGTCGACAGCTACGTCGAATTCGATCGCATCGGCAGTCTATCGAGCATGCGGCAAAGCGGCGGTGGCGCGTCGACGAGCCGCTTCGGCCTGACGGGCGTCGAGGATCTCGGCGGCGGCACGTCGACGAAATTCGTGCTGGAAAGCGGTTTCTCGCCGGCCGACGGATCGTTCCAGGGCGGCACGCTGTTCTACCGGCAGGCGTACGTGTCGCTGCAGAACACGCGCTACGGCGACCTGCGGCTCGGCCGGCAATACACGCCCGCGTTCTACGTCGTGTACGACGGCGATCCGTTCGGACTCAACGAACGGCTGTCGCCGCTTGCGCTGCTCGCCACGTCGACGGACACGATCACGAGCAACACGACGCCGCCGATTCCGCGCTTCAACCAGGCGGCGTCGTACCTGAGCCCCGACTGGAACGGCCTGCGCGTGATGGCCACGTACGGCTTTCCGACGCCGAACGCGCTCTCGACGCAGGCTGGACGCAACTACGGCGCCGGGCTGCAGTACCGGATCGGCGGGCTGTACGTCGGCGCCGGCTTCCAGGGCGATACGTCGGCCGGCAACCTCGCACCCGTCATCTCCCCGTCGACGACCCGCCACTACGTGTTCGCGGCCAACTACGCGTTCGCGCGCGTCAAGCTGTACGCCGCGTTCCTGTACGGCGTCGGCACGGCCGCGCGCCTGCCCGCGTTCTCGACCGCGAGCGTCGGCGCGTCGATCAACGTCGGTGCGCTCGATCGCGTGCTCGTGTCGGTGGTGCGCCGCGACGTGAAGGGCTCGGCGAACGACGCGACCGCGCTCGGCGTCGGCTACGACCATCCGCTGTCGAAGCGGACCTCGCTCTACGCCCGCTATCTCTACATGAAGAACGGCGGCGACGCCCGCAATACCGTCGTCGCCGGCCTGCAGCCGCAACCGGGCGGCACCGAGCAGGTGTTCGCGCTCGGCATCGTTCACCGCTTCTGACGGAGTGCCCATGGCCTCGACCCTTTCGACCCACCCGGCCGCCGTCGACGACGGCGCGACGCAGGCGCTCTATCGCCGGATCTCGCGCCGGCTGCTGCCGTTCCTGATCCTGTGCTACACGCTGTCGTTCATCGACCGGATCAACATCGGCTTCGCGCACGCGCAGATGGCCGCCGAACTGCACTTCTCCGACGCCGTCTACGGGCTCGGCGCGGGCATCTTCTTCATCGGCTACATGGCGTTCGAGATTCCGAGCAACGCGTGGCTCGCGCGAATCGGCGCGCGCCGGACGATTGCCCGGATCATGGTGCTGTGGGGCCTCGGCTCGGCCGCGACGATGTTCGTCACGACGCCCGCGCAGTTCTACGCGTGCCGCTTCCTGCTGGGCGTGTTCGAGGCCGGCTTCTTCCCCGGCATCCTGTTCTATCTCGGCGCGTGGTATCCGCCGCGGCAGCGCGCCAAGGCGTTCGCGCTGTTCATGACCGCGCTGTATCTCGCGGGGTTGATCGCCGGCCCCGTGTCGGGCGCGATCCTGTCGTACTTCGACGGCGTGGGCGGCCTGAGCGGCTGGCAATGGCTGTTCGTCGTCGAAGGGCTGCCGAGCAGCGCGCTCGGCCTCGTCGCACTGCGCTTTCTCGACGACCGGCCGGACGACGCCCGCTGGCTGTCGGACGCCGACAAGGCCGCGCTGCGCGCCGCCCACGCGCAGGCCGAAGCCGATACGCCGGCCGCGAACGCGGCGCGGCCGTTGCTCGCGCATCGCGATTTCTGGCTGCTGTGCGCGGCCAATTTCGCGATCGCGGCCGCCGGCTACGCGCTCGTGTTCTGGATGCCCGTGATCCTGCATCGCGGCGGCCTGCATGGCGCGATGCAGATCGGACTGCTGTCCGCACTGCCGTACCTGTGCGGCATCGTCGGCATGCTCGCGATGGGCTGGCGCACCGAGCGCCGGCGCGAATGGCGCAAGCACGGCGCCGTCGCGATGCTCGCGTGCGCGGCGGCGCTCGCCGGCCTCGCGAGCAGCGCCGGCACGTCGCATCTGATGATCGCGCTGTGCATCGCGGTCGCCACGCACGCCGCGGCACTGCCCGCGTTCTGGGTGCTGCCGGGGCTCGCGCTGCCGAAGCGCTCGATGGCGGTCGCGATCGCGGCGATCACGATGACCGGCGCGATCGGCGGATTCGCGAGCCCGTTCCTGATGGGCGTGCTCAACACGGCCACCGGATCGATGCGCGGCGGCCTCTATTTCAATGCCGCGCTGCTGGCGGCCGGCGCGCTCGCGTTGCTCGGCACGCTGCGCGCCCGCGCGGCGCACGCGAACGCCGGCTGACGGCGCGCCTTCTTTCTCTCCTGAACGGACCACCCTCATGAATTTCGAACTCGAACTCGAACACCGGATGATCCGCGACCTCGTCGCGCGTTTCGTGAAGGACGAACTGATTCCGCTCGAAGCGGCGGTGATGGCGCGCGAGGCCGACGGCCAGCGCTTCGGGCTGCTCGCCGACGAACGTGCGCACCTCGACGAACGCTCCCGGCAACTCGGCCTGTGGGGACTCGACGCGCCGCTCGACGCGGGCGGCTCGGATCTGCCGGCCGTCGCGATGGTCGGCGTGAACGAGGCGATCGGCACGACCGTGACCCCGTACATCCTGCCGCCCGACTCGCCGAACCTGCGGATGCTGTGCGATGCGGCCGACGCGGCGCAGCGCGCGCGCTATCTCGACCCGTACGCACGCGGCGCCACGCGTGCCGCGATGGCGATCTCCGAGCCGGGCGCCGGCTCCGATCCGGGCGCGCTGTCGACGACCGCCGTGCGCGACGGCGACGGCTGGGTGCTGAACGGCCGGAAGATCTGGATCAGCCACGCGGCCGAAGCCGACTGGACGATCGTGATGGCGCTGACCGATCGCAGCAAGGGCAAGCGCGGCGGCATGTCGGCGTTCATCGTCGATCGCGACACGCCGGGTTTCGTCATCGAACGCAGGATTCCGATGATCGGCGGGCTGTCGACCTACGAAATCGCGCTGGAAGACTGCCGCATTCCCGGCGCGCAACTGCTGGGCCGGGAAGGCGCCGGCTTCGCGCCGATGCAATCGCGGCTCGCGAACCGGCGGCTGGAGATGGCCGCGTGGTGCATCGGCCGCGCCGAGCGCGCGGTCGCGCTCCTGTGCGACCATGCGAAACAGCGCACGACCTTCGGCGTGCCGCTCGCGGAGCGCCAGGCGGTCCAGTGGTGGGTCGCCGACGCGCTCACGCAGATCCACGCATGCCGCCTGATGACTTACGAAGCGGCCGCGCGCGTGGATGCCGGGCAGGACGCCCGCACGCAGATCTCGATGGTCAAGGTGTTCGCGACCGAAATGGCGTCGACCGTCATCGATCATGCGATGCAGACGCTCGGCGCGATGGGCATGACGAAGGAAATGCCGTTGCAGCAGATGGCCAGCGAGGCGCGGCTGATGCGCATCTTCGAAGGCCCGACCGAGGTGCACCGTTGGGTCGTCGCACGCAGCGTGCTCTGACCGCGGCGCGCCGCCCACTTCCACGATGGAGCCCTGCGTTGAACACCCTGCCTCTCGTCGATCCCGAAATCCGCCCGCTGCTCGAGACCTGGCCGACCGTCACGCTCAGCGCCGACAACCTCGCACAGTCGCGCCAGCGCGTGCTGCCGCTGCCGCCGCCCGATCCGGCCGGCAGCACGCTCGAACGCCGCACGGTACCCGGCCCGGCCGGCGCGCCGGACGTCCCGGTCCTCGTCTATTTGCCCGACGGCCACGCGCGCCCGCTCCCGGCGATCGTCCACATGCACGGCGGCGGCTACGTGCGCGGCGCGGCGAAGGAGCTCGAAGCGGTGCACCGGTTGCTCGTCACACACCTCGGCTGCGCGCTGATCTCGATCGACTATCGCCTCGCGCCGGAAACGGTGTTTCCCGGCGCGATCGAAGACTGCTACGCGGCGCTCGCATGGGTGTTCCGTCACGCCGATACGCTCGGCATCGACGCCGCGCGTATCGGCGTGGCGGGCGAAAGCGCGGGCGGCGGACTGGCCGCCGCGCTGGCGCTGCTGGCCCGCGACCGCGGCGAATTCCCGCTCGCGTTCCAGCACCTGATCTATCCGATGCTCGACGATCGCACCTGCACGCGCCCGCCGCATCCGCATGCCGGCGAATTCATCTGGCATGCGGCCAACAACCGGTTCGGCTGGACCTCGCTGCTCGGTCACGCGCCGGGCATCGACGGCGTGTCGCCGTACGCGGCGGCCGCGCGCGCCACGCGGCTCGACGGCCTGCCGCCCACGTTCCTGTCGATCGGCTCGCTCGACCTGTTCCTCGACGAAAATCTCGACTATGCGCAGCGCCTGCTCCGCGCGGGCGTGCCGACCGAACTGCACGTGCTGCCCGGCGGCGTACACGGATTCGACATCGTGCCCGGCGCGCGGGTCTCGGAAACGGCGCGCCGCCTCAGCCACGACGCGCTGCGCCGTTTCCTGCACGGCTAACGAAAACGACGCGGGTGGCCGAAGCGGCCCGCATCCGCGCCGATCCCAACGGCAACGATCAGAACGCATCCCCCGGCACCCGCACCCACCCTTCCATCAGCACGCGCGCGCTGCGGCTCATGATCGCCTTCGTGACGGTCCATTCGCCGTTCTCCCGCCGCGCTTCCGCCCCCACGCGCAGCGTGCCCGACGGATGCCCGAAGCGCACCGCGTTGCGTTCGCCGCCGCCCGCCGCGAGATTGACGAGCGTACCGGGGATCGCCGCGGCCGTGCCGATCGCGACCGCCGCCGTGCCCATCATCGCGTGGTGCAGCTTGCCCATCGACATCGCGCGCACCAGCAGGTCGACGTCGCCCGCGTTCACGCGCTTGCCGCTCGACGCGACGTAGTCGGCCGGCTTCGCGACGAACGCGATCTTCGGCGTATGCTGCCGCGTCGCGATTTCGTCGAGCGTGTCGATCAGGCCCATGCGCAGCGCGCCGTGCGCGCGGATCGTCTCGAACTTCTCGAGCGCCTTCGGGTCGCCGTTGATCGCGTCCTGCAGCTCGGTGCCCGTGTAGCCGATCGCTTCCGCGTCGACGAAGATCGTCGGGATGCCCGCGTTGATCATCGTCGCCTTCAGCGTGCCGATACCCGGCACGGCCAGGTCGTCGACGAGGTTGCCGGTCGGGAACATCGAGCCGCCCGCGCCTTCCTCCTCGGCGGCCGGGTCCATGAATTCGAGCTGCACTTCGGCGGCCGGGAACGTGACGCCGTCCAGTTCGAAGTCGCCCGTCTCCTGCACCGCACCGTTCGTGATCGGCACATGGGCGATGATCGTCTTGCCGATGTTCGCCTGCCAGATCCGCACGGTCGCGACGCCGTCGCGCGGCACGCGCGCCGGATCGACCAACCCGCCGCTGATCGCGAACGGGCCAACCGCCGCCGACAGGTTGCCGCAGTTGCCGGTCCAGTCGACGAACGCCTTATCGATCGCGACCTGACCGAACAGGTAGTCGACGTCGTGGCCCGGCCGCGTGCTCTTCGACACGATCACCGTCTTGCTGGTGGACGACGTCGCGCCGCCCATCCCGTCGATCTGCTTGCCGTACGGGTCGGGGCTGCCGATCACGCGCAGCAGCAGCGCGTCGCGCGCGGCGCCCGGCGCCTGCGCGGCATCCGGCAGATCCTGCAGCCGGAAGAACACGCCCTTGCTGGTGCCGCCACGGATATAGGTCGCGGGAATCCTGATTTGAGGAATATGAGCCATGTTTGCGTAATCCCTGTGTGCGCCGGTCAAGCCGCCTGCGACGATTCGAGGAAGTCCTGCGCGAAACGCTGCAGCACGCCGCCCGCCTCGTAGATCGACACTTCCTCGGCCGTATCGAGCCGGCACGTCATCGGCACCTCGACGCGCTCGCCGTTCTTGCGGTGAATCACGAGCGTCAGATCGGCGCGCGGCGTGCGCTCGCCGATCACGTCGAAGGTCTCGGTGCCGTCGATGCCGAGCGTCGTCCGGTTGGTGCCCGGCTTGAACTCGAGCGGCAGCACGCCCATCCCGATCAGGTTCGTG
>NZ_BCPP01000123.1:0-10777 GCF_016586125.1 Burkholderia sp. E168m23 | reverse complement strand
GCTGGACGAATACCGGCGTGTCGGGCGCGATCGCGTTGAGCTCGGCCGTCGTCGGCCCGCGCTTTTCCACGAACTGCAGCGCGGTCCAGCCGCCCGCCACGCGCGCCCAGTGCGGCGCGGGCACGCGTCGTACCTGCCGGCCCAGCAGCTCGAGCGCATCGGCCAGCGACGGCACGCCGTCCCAGCGCACCTCGAGGTTGAAGTTCATGCCGCCGCGGATCGCCTGCAGGTGCGCGTCGATCAGCCCCGGAATCACGGTACGGCCGTGCAGGTCGATACAGGCGGTGTCGTCGTGCGCATGGCGCAGCACGTCGCGATCGTCGCCGGTCGCGACGATGGTCCCGTCCTTCACGGCGAGCGCACGGACGAACGAGCGCTGTTCGTCCTGGGTCGCGATCTTGCCGTTGAACACGACGAGGTCCGCCGAACGCGCGGGTTCCGTCGCTCTAAGCACCGTCGGGCCTCCGGTGCGCGCCTGCGTGCGACGCGGCGCGGGCCGCCCTGCTGCACGTCGAACGCGGGAAAGCGGCCGCACCGCTCGCATCGGCATGCATGCTGCGATCGCGCGGCCGCGCGGCCGTACCGGGTTCGCGCATCGTCATGCCGCCTGCTGCGCCGCGTCGGCGGTATCGCGTCGCGCGCGCGTCAGGCACGGCGCGAGCGGCGCACCCTGACGCACGAAGCTCTGCACGCGCAGCAAACGGCGCACGTCGTGGGCGCGCGAATGCGGATCGAAGTGCCGCGCGACCCCGGCGACCAGCGCCGACGCCTGCGCGGTGTGCCCGCGCTCGATCAGGTGATCGGCGAGATCGAGCGAGCTGCGCAGCGCCCACATCGCGGCGCCCTGCGCGTTCGCGGTCTGGATTGCCATCTGCAGATGGCGATGCCCGTCGGCCTCGTACGCCGCGGCGAGATCCGCGCCGACGATGCGCGCCTGTTCCAGCATCGCGACGCCTCTCACGCGCAGCAGTTCGGGGACGAACAGGTGCTCGCCGTGCGCGCGGCAGCGTGCGAGCGTCGCATCGAGCCGGGTGCATGCTTCATCGGCGCGGCCGGTCCGCACGAGGCCCTCCGCGTATGCAACGGTCAACGGCGCGAGCACGCGCCGGAAGCCGCTCGCCTCGACGCGCCGCAGTGCGGGCTCGAGCCGGGCGAGGCCCGCGCCGGGATGGCCGGCCTGGATGTCGAACTGGCCGGTCAGGCATTCCGCGTGACTGCGCCAGATGTCGAAACCGTGTGCGTCGGCGGTCGCGCGCAGCGTCGCGAGATAGTCGGAGGTGATGTCGTGATCGCCGTAGCGCAGCGCGATCGGCACGGCGGCCGCGCCGAGCACGATGCACAGCGGGAGGGGCGACGGGTCGCGGCGCGCATGCTCGACCGCTTGCGCGGCGACCCGCATCGCGTGCTCGGGCTCGCCCTGCATCCAGAGCAGACGGATCAGCATCGTGCGCCCCAGCGTCGCCATGTCGACGCCCAGCGCGGCCTGCGCGCACGGCGGTTCGCCCGCGTCGGCCAGCTCGGCCGTCGCCGCCTCCAGACGCTCGCGCGCCTGCGCATGCTCGCCGAAGTAATGCAGCGACGTCGCGACCATCGTGTTGGCCAGCAACCGCTGCGACCGGTCGCCGCGCCGCTCGGCCGCTCGCTCGAAGCGCGTCGCGTAGCGCAGCGATTCGTGAATGTCCGACAGCGTCAGCATCGTGTTCCACAGCCCGACCAGCGCGCGCGCGTCGAACGCGTCGTCGCCGATGTGCGCGGCGAGACCGAGCGTGCGGTCCCACATCGCGGCGGCGGCCAGTGCGTCGCCGTCGGTATGCAGCAGCGCCGACGCGCAGGCCGCCCGCAGCCGCATCTCGCGCGCGGCATCGACCGGGCCCGTGGCGTCCGTGTCCAGCCCGTCGAGTACCTGGCGCGCACGCGCCGTGCACGCGCGCATCCGCGCCGGCTCCAGCAGCGCGCGCGCCAGCCGGTCGGGCTCGGGCACGCCCGCGGCTTCGGCGGCGTCCGCCGGTTCGTCCACGGCCGGCGCGGGCGCATCGGCAGGCGGCACGTCGGCGAGCAGCACGGGCGCCGCGGGAGGTGCACCCGCCCGCTCGCGCTCGTACGCCGCATGGCGCGCGACGATGCGCTCGAATTCGCCCTCGTTGTGCAGTTTTTCCAGCGCGTACGCGCGCGTCGATTCGGTCAGCCGGTAGCGCGCATACGCGCCATCGAACTCGACGGTCACCAGCGATTTCGCCACCAGCTCGCCGAGCACCGCGATCATGTCCGCGGCCGAGGTGCCGGGCTCGGTCGCGACCGCGCGCGCGGCATCGAACGAAAACGGCCCGATGAAGCACCCCATCCGGCGAAACAGCGCGCGCGCGGCCCGGTCGAGCAGCACGTAGCTCCAGTCGAACGTCGCGCGCAGCGTCTGATGACGCGGCAGCGCCGAGCGCAGCCCGCCCGTCAGCAGGTTCAGCCGGTCGTCGAGGCGCGACGCGACGACCGCGAGCCCGAGCGTCGCCACGCGCGCCGCCGCCAGTTCGATCGCGAGCGGCAGCCCGTCGAGGCGCCGGCAGATGTCGCCGATCAGCCGCACGCCGGCTTCGTCGACCACGCAATCCGGCGCGGCCGCGCGCACGCGTTCCAGGAACAGCTCGACGGCCGAACAACGGACGATTTCCGCGGCGGACGCGTTGCCGTCCGGCACCGCGAGCGGGCTCATGCGCAGCACCGCTTCGGCCGAGATGTGCAGCGGCTCGCGGCTCGTCACGAGCACGCGCAGCGAGCCGGCGCTCGACGTCAGCGTTTCGACGAGGCTCGCCACCAGATCGACGATGTGCTCCGCGTTGTCGAGTACCAGCAGGCAGCGCGACGTCGCGAACGCGTCGCCGATGCGGTCGATGGCGGGCACGCCGGGCGTATCGAGGCCGAGCTCGGCGGCGAGCGCGATCAGCATGTCGTCGCGCGTCGACGCGCGCGCCAGTTCCACGAACAGCACGCGCTCGTGCGCGCGGCTGCGCACGCCGTGCGCGACGCGCACCGCAAGACTCGTCTTGCCGATGCCGCCCGCGCCGACGAGCGTGATGACCGGCGTGCGTTCGAGCATGTCGACGATCTGCGCGATTTCGGCGTCGCGCCCGACCAGCGGCGCGAGCAGCGACGACGTGCAGGCATCCGGCAGCACCGCGACGGCCGTCGCTTCGGCCGCGGGCACGAAATCCGGGCCGGGCGATGCGCTCGCGACCAGCAGGTAGCCGCGCCCGGGCACCGTCTTGATCAGGTCGCGGCTCGCGCCGAGCGCCTTGCGCAGCGTGGCCACATGCACCTGAAGCCGGTTTTCCTCGACGATCAGGCCCGGCCAGACCGCGTCCATGATGTCGTCTTTCGACACGACCGAACCGCTCGCGCGGTGCAGGACTTCGAGAATGTCGAGCGCGCGCGCGCCGATGCGCAGCGACGCGCCGTGGCGGCGAATGTCGCGTTGCTCGAAGTCCACCGACAAAGTTCCGATCTGGATCATGGCCGCCTCCGGGTTCCTCGGGATGGCTGGCGAATGAACGCGGCAGTTCACCCGGCAGGAGTCCGCGTCCGGCGCACCCTTGCACCGGACGAAAAAGTCGAATTCCGGACCGAGTGTAGACGGGCATGCCGTGAAAATCTTGAAGGAAAATGCGCTGCCCGCGCGTTTCGCGCGGACGCGATCGGCACGATCACTTGCGTGTAAAAGTGGGGCGCTATACTCTGCCGGGCCGCGCGCGCAGGCGTTGCGCCGGGAGATACACTCACCGCGCACACGCATTGAAAGCAATTTGTCAGGATGGCGAGCGGACGTTTATGCAAATTCATTTTGAACGTTCGCGTGCGCATCTAAACTGGACTCGTCATTTCACGCTCCGAGTCCCTCGCTGGGGAATTCCATGTCAGACACCGTCATCGCCGCGCCGGTGGCATCGCCTCCGCGGCGGCCAAAAGACACGCTCGGCTGCGTGTCGAGCCTGCTGGCGAAGGATGTCGAGACGACATCCGGCGGCCTGAAGCTCCACCGCAAATGCATGCGCGAAGCGCACGTCGAACGCATCGAGATGCCCGCGTGCGACCGCGGCTTCCTGGTCGGCGTGTCGCTGACCGGCGGCCACCGCCGCACGCTCTACGGGCGCGCCGGCGCGAGCGAACGCCGGTTCCAGCATCACTCGATCTACATTCGCGATTTTTCCCGTCATTTCCATGCCGACCTGTACGGCAACTTCGACTTCGTGCTGGTCGAGCTGCCGCATGCGTATCTGGCACGCATCGGCCCCGAGCACGGCGGCAGCCCGGTCGACGGCCTCACGTGCCGCGTCGATGCGCGCGACCCGGTGCTCGGGCATCTCGCGCACGCGGTGGCCGACAGCCTCGACACACCCGGCCCGCTGAACGCGCTGTTCATCGAACAGGTCGGGCTCGCGATGGGCGCGCATCTCGTGCGCCGCTACGGCAACGCGCGCACGCGCGAGCTCGAGCACAAGGGCATGCTGTCTCCCGCGAAGGTCGCGCGCGCCCAGGAACTGCTGATGGAAAAGGCGGATCTCGGTGTATCGATCGAGGAAGTCGCGAACGAATGCGACCTGTCGCGCGGGTATTTCATCCGCGCGTTCTCGCGCACCACCGGCCGCACGCCGCACCAGTGGCTGCTCGAACAGCGCGTGATGCGCGCGCGCGAGCTGATCGAGACGTCCGACATGACGCTGGCCGACATCGCGGTCGCGTGCGGCTTCGCCGACCAGAGCCATCTGAACCGCCTGTTCGCGCGGATCGTCGGTCATCCGCCCGGCGCGTGGCGGCGCGCACGGTCGCGCTGACCGGCATGGCCGCACGCCGGGCCGTCACCGCACCGGCGTCGCGTCGTAGTTGACCGGCACCCAGTCGTATTGCGCACCGTCGCGGCGCAAATGCCCGAGCCCGGGAAACGCGATATGCGCGGCACCGACGAGATAGCGTCGAGCGGCGACGCGCTTCAGCGTGTCGCGCCGCGTGCGGCGGGCCGTGCCGGCATCGCTGTCGTACTGGACCGTCGCGTCGACGTCGCGCAACTGGATCGCCGCCACGTGCACGATGTCGCCCCACGCGAGCAGGCCCGCGTGGCCGCTCTCGATCAGATAGGCCGTATGGCCCGGCGTATGGCCGGGCATCGGCACCGCGCGAATGCCGGGCGCGAGCGTCGCGTCGCCGCGAAACGTCTTGAAGCGGCCGGCCGCAACGTAAGGCGCGACCGCCGCGGCCGCCGCATCGAAGAACGACGCGAGGAACGCCGGCGCGTGCGCCTTGTTGGCCGGATCGAGCCAGTACGCGGCCTCGAACGCGTTCACCCGCACGACGGCATTCGGAAACGTCATTACGCCATTCGACGCAATACCGCCGACGTGGTCCTTGTGCAGGTGCGTGAGCAGCACTTCGTCGATCTGCGCGGGCGCGTAGCCGGCCGCGCGCAGATCGTCGAGCAGCTTGCCGCAGCAGTCGCCGTACAGCGTGCCGGCGCCCGCATCGACGAGAATCCGCTTCGATCCGGTATCGACCAGGAACGCGTTGATCGACCCTTGCACGGGCGGCTCCAGGAAGGCGCGATCGAGATCGCGCCGGATCTCGTCCTTCGAGATGTCGCGGAACACCGTATCGACCGGAAACGGATGGGTGCCGTCGGACAGCGCGATCACCGTGAAGTCGCCAATCTTCTGCCGATAGAAGCCGGGCGGCTGCCGGCCCGCGGCAGCGGCTGGCGTGGTGGATTGCGTTTCGGGTTGCGCATCGGCGTAGGCGTCGGGCTGCACGCCGGCCTGCGCAAACGCCGCAGGCGCCAACAGGCCTGCGCACCCGGCCACGATCAGCAAACGAGCCGCTTGCGCGACGCACGCGTGTTGGAACAGGGTCTTCATGCGATCTCCGTGACGAACCGTGCGCGCGCCGGGCCACGAACGGCGCGACCCGTGCAACACGCGATGTCGCGCAGCTTATCGGGCGCCTTCGCGAAAATCCCGCGCGGCGCCTGAATTGTCCTGAAGACCCGGCACGCGCGCGCGGCGGCCGCACCGGCCGGCGCTAGAATGCGATCCGCATGCAACGCGACGTTGCAACCCGCCCAAGGGCCTGTTCCCGCTAATAACGGGCTTGCGAACGTGCCTTTCCGCCCGTCCCCCAAGGGGACTTCCTTCGGGCGCAGGCAAGGAGAGAGGAGGCGCAATAGCCGTAGCTATTGCAACGACGAACGACGCCGCCATGCGGGCGGAAAGGCACGTTCCCCTGTTTGGAGAAAATCGTTCGTGGGGCTGGCCCCCAGCAGGGCCGATCGCCGCGTCATGCTCCTCGCGAATACGTCGAGTATTCGCTTCGTCGCAATCCTTGCGCTCGGCCCTGCTGGGGGCCAGCGCAAGCCCGTTATTAGCGTGAACAGGCCCTAACAACCCCATGGACAAATTCTCCGCGCTGCGCGCATTCGTCGAAGTCGCGGAAGCCGGCGGCTTCTCGAGCGCGGGGCGCCGGCTCGATCTCGCCGCTTCGTCGGTCGTGCGCGCGGTGGACGCGCTCGAGGCCTCGCTCGGCACCGTGCTGCTGAACCGCACGACGCGGCAGGTCACGCTGTCCGACGCGGGCGCCGTCTACTATGCGCGGGCGAAACGCGTGCTCGGCGAACTCGCCGATGCCGACGCGCTGGTGGCCGACCGCGGCGACGCGCCGTCCGGCCCGCTGCGCGTGTCGGTCCCGGTCGCCTACGGGCTGCGCCGCCTCGCGCCGCACGTCGCCGCGTTCGTCGCGCGCCATCCGAAGCTCGACCTCGACCTGCAGCTCACCGACGAACGCGTCGATCTCGTATCCGCCCGGATCGACGTCGCGATCCGGCTCGGCGACGCCGCGCCGACCGCGGAAGTCGTCGCGCGGCCGCTCGGCACGTTCCGGCGCTACGTGGTCGCGAGCCGCGCCTACCTCGACGCGCACGGCACGCCCGCGACGCCGGGCGAGCTGGTCGATCACGCGTGCCTGCGCTTTCATTTCGGCGTCGACCAGCAGACGTGGACGTTCGTGGGCGCGCAACGCACGACGCAGGTCGTCGTCACCGGGCGGCTGAAATCGAACCACAGCGAAGTGCTGCGCGAGGCCGCGCTCGACGGCGCCGGCATCGCGCTGCTGCCCGACTGGCTGGTCGATACGGACCTCGAAGCCGGCCGCCTGCAACGGTTGTTCGATCAATACGACGTGACGCCGGGCTCGGCGCGCGCGGTGATCACCGCGCTGTACCTGCCGAACCAGCGCGGCTCGAAGCGCGTGACCGCGTTCATCGATTTCGTCGAATCGCTCGCTCGCGCGCAGCCCTGATACGGGCGGCGCGGAGCGATGCCATGCGTCACCAGCCGAACTTCGCTTCCATCCCGACGTAGTCGGCGTTGCGCGCGCCGAGTGCGCGAATCGACGAGCCGAGCTGGAAGTGCACGGCTTCGAGCGCGAGCGCGACGTTCGCGTTCACGAGCCAGTCGACGCGCGCCTGCGCGTACATCCCCGTCCACGCGCCGCCCTTGCCCGCCGTGCCCGGCACCGCCGACATCCCCTGCCCGTAGATCGCGTCGGCCGTCGTCTGCCGCCACTGGAAGCCGACGGCGGTGAGCACCGTCACCGAGCTGGCCGGCTTGAAGGTCAGCGACGGCTTCACGTGGATCAGGTTGCTGTACCCGGTATAGCCGGCGAGCGTGAAGTAATAACCGTTCGGAAACATCGGGTTGAACGTGCCGACGCGCCCGTCGCCCGGATGCGCGTCGCCCGATGCACCGTCGACCTGGATGCCGATGCGCGGCGTGCCGGCCGTCTTCGCGAACGTGTAGCCGCCCAGCGCGCCGAACGCCCATGCGCCGAGCGTGTCCTGTCCGACGTGGCCGGTCTGCAGCATCGCCTCGACGTCCCAGTCGAACCCGTCGGTCTTGCCCGCGTAGCGCATGTCGAACACGTCGCGCCGCTCGGTGCCGGACGCATCCGGATAGCGCGCGTTGTCGCGCGTATAGCGCGACCAGTACGCGGACAGGTCGCCGGGCCCCGTGCCGGTGCGCTCGACGCGCACACCGTCGAATCGCAGGTGCCGGTTCGACACGTCATCGAACACGGCCGCATTGCGATACTGCACCGGGCGCGTCACATAACCGATCAGCCGCCATTTGCCGATTTCGTAATCGGTCCACAGTCCGTCGTACGCCTGCCGCACGTTCGGACCGTCGCGCACCGACACGAAGCGCTGCAAGTCGAACGCCATCTCCTGCCGGCCGATCCGCGTCTTGAACGTGCCCGGCCCCAGTTGATCGACGTACGCGACGAATGCCTGCTCGAGGTCGAGCTGATCCTTGTCGACCGGGCCGACCGTGTCCTTGCCAAACGGCCGCGCATCGACGAACTGCACGAACGCCTGGAAGTGCCCGCGATAGCGCAGGTCCGCGTGCACGTTCGCGCGCTGGATCACGTAATTGTCGTCGTGCGCGGCGCCGAGGCCGAACAACGGTGCGTTGTTCAGTTCGAAGCGCTCGCGCAGGTTCGCGCCGAGCGACAGGTAGGTCGACGGATCGTCGCCGAGCCGTATGTATTTCAGCGCGTCGAACGGCTTGCGCGGCACGCACGGATTCGCGAGCACCGACCAGTCTTCCTGCCAGCGGTTGAACGACACCGTCGGGCGTTTCGCGGTACACGACGCCGCGGCGGCAGCCGGCGACGCGGCCGCGCCGGCCGCCGTCACACCGGCATCGGCCTCCGCGCCGACGGCCGAACCCGCATGCAACGCGGCGCCGCCCGCCAGCACGACGCACGGCAGCGCGCCGCGCCACGATCGCTTCATCGGCCGGCGCACCGTCATTTCGACCGCGCGTGGATTTCGGCGACGTAGCCGCCCGGGAACTGCACGAGCGCCGCGTCGCGGCCGTCCGACTTGAACGGCGGTACCAGCACCGTCACGCCCGCGGCTTCGGCCTGCTTCAGCGTCGCGGCGAGATCGGCCACTTCGTAGCCGGTCATTTCACGCCCGAACGGGTACGGCAGGTGACCGTCGGTCGCGAGCACGGTCATCTTGCCGAAGCCCGATTCGATGCGAATGCGGCGGTACGTGTCGTTCGGCCGGCCGATCTCGATGCCCGGCGCATGGCGCACGTCCGACACGATCTTGCCGTGCGAGAACGCGGCGAAGTTGCGTGCGAGCTTGCTCGCGCTTTCCGGCGACACGTACACGCGATTCTCCGGCACGGTCTGCAGCGCGTCGTAATTCGGCGCCTGCGTGTGCCAGTACAGCTGCATGTTCACGCCGCCCGGCCAGCGAACGATCGCGTCGCGCCCGATCGGGTCGGGAAACGTCGACACGACGATGTCCGCGCCATGCGCACGCGCCGACTTCACCGCGACGTCCATGTCGGTCACGAGATAGCCGGTGCGTTCCTCGCAGAACGGATACGGAATCGGCGTCTTGAAGCCGAACACCGAGATCGTACCGACCGGCGTCAGCACCAGTTGCGACATCGTCTGGCTCGGCGTCGGCGTGACCTGGAACACACCCTGCTTCGACTTCTTGCCGCCGAAGGTCGCGACGAAGCTGTCGGTGAAGCGGTCGAAGTCTTCGGGGGCGACGCACACGTGCGTCGTGTCGTACTGCGGGCCGACCGCAATGGCCGGCGACCGCGCCGCGGCGGCCGGCGACGCGATGTCGTCGAGGTGGGTTTCGTCGGCGAGCGCCGGCGTGCCGGCCAGCAGCGCGGCGAGCACGGCCGACGCCGCGGCGGTGATGCGCAGCAGGTTGCGCAGGTTGAATGAACTCATTGGTTTTCTCCGTGATGTTGACGCGCGCGGCCTGGCGCCGCGCGCGGATTCTGATTCAGCGGGATGCAGGCGACTCATCCGGGCGGCCCGGACGACAGGCGAAAAACACGCGCACCGCGAGCGGCAGCGTGCGGACCCATGCCGGCGAGTCGCGAGCGGCGGGCACGCGATATCAGACCGCCCAGCACGAGCACCCGAACGCGCCCCAGAAGCCCTTCGCGTCCGACGTCGGCAACGTGCGGCCCCATGCGCCCGCGTGCGCATGCTGGTGAACGTTGCATTCGTTCGCGCAGGCGCACATCGCGGCGGCCGCCGCGCGTTGCAGCGGCGCGCCGTTGCGCTGCGTCGCACCCCAGCCGCCATAGCCCCCGAACTCGCGCACCGGCGACCAGTCGGGCATCGCCGGCGGGATCGGTGCGTCGTGCGACGCGAACGGCCCCGCGCCCCATACGATCTTCCCGTCGACCACCGTCAGCAACGCGGTCGTGCCGGCGATATCGTCCTCCGCGCACCCGAAGAAATCGCGATCCGGGACGATCAGGTCGGCGAGCTGTCCCACCGCGATGCGTCCTTTCTTGCCTTCCTCGTTCGAGAACCACGTCACGTACTCGGTCCACATCCGCAGCGCGGTTTCGCGATCGAGCAGGTTGCGCTGCGGATACATCCTCAGGCCGCCGACCGTCTTGCCGGTCACGAGCCATGCAAGCGACACCCACGGGTTGTACGACGCGACGCGCGTCGCATCGGTGCCGGCCGACACCTTGAGCCCCTTGGCGAGCATCTTCGCGACCGGCGGCGTCGCCTCCGCGGCTTGCGCGCCGTAGCGCTCGACGAAGTATTCGCCCTGGTACGCCATCCGGTGCTGCACCGCGATACCGCCGCCGAGCGCGGCGATCCGGTCCATCGATTGCTCGGTGATCGTTTCCGCGTGATCGAAGAACCAGTTCAGCCCTGCGAGCGGGATGTCCTCGTTGACCTTCTCGAACAA
>NZ_BCPP01000122.1:0-10856 GCF_016586125.1 Burkholderia sp. E168m23 | reverse complement strand
GACGATCGGCGACGACATCGCGTGGCTGAAGCCCGGCCGCGACGGCCGCCTGTATGCGATCAACCCGGAAGCCGGTTTCTTCGGCGTCGCGCCGGGCACGGGCGTGAAGACCAACCCGAACGCGATCGCCACGCTGAAGGAAAACGTGATCTTCACGAACGTCGCGCTGACGGAAGACGGCGACGTGTGGTGGGAAGGGCTGACCGACACGCCGCCCGCGAAGCTGACCGACTGGCAGGGCAATCCGTGGACGCCGGAGATCGGCAAGGAAACCGGCCGCAAGGCCGCGCACCCGAACTCGCGCTTCACCGCGCCGGCCGCGCAGTGCCCGTCGATCGACGACGACTGGGAAAACCCGGCCGGCGTGCCGATCGACGCGTTCATCTTCGGCGGCCGCCGCTCGACGACGGTGCCGCTCGTGACCGAGGCGCGCGACTGGGTCGAAGGCGTGTACATGGCAGCGACGATGGGCTCCGAGACGACCGCGGCAGCCGTCGGCCAGCAGGGCGTCGTGCGCCGCGATCCGTTCGCGATGCTGCCGTTCTGCGGCTACAACGTCAGCGATTATTTCGCGCACTGGCTCGACATCGGTAAGCAGCTCGAAGCCGCCGGCGCGAAGCTGCCGAAGATCTACTGCGTGAACTGGTTCCGCAAGGATGCGAACGGCAAGTTCGTGTGGCCGGGCTTCGGCGAGAACATGCGCGTGCTGAAGTGGATGCTCGATCGGCTGGAAGGTACGGGCGGCGGCGGCGAGCATGCGTTCGGCGTGTCGCCTGCGTATGAAGACCTGCACTGGGACGGCCTCGATTTCACGCGCGATCAGTTCGATGCGATGACGTCGATGAACGCCGACGAATGGCGCGAGGAGCTGAAGCTGCACGCGGCGTTGTTCGATACGTTGAAGCTGCGCCTGCCGGCTGAAATGACCGGCACGATGAAGAAGATCGAGCAGCGTATCGGCGGTTGACGGTACGCAGCGTCATCGTCTTTGGCGTCCCGTCGCCGCCATTGCTTGTCGGCGGCGGGACGTTTTCATTTGGGCGTCGCGCGCGCCGCTATTTACTCACTGAGCACCGCAATGCGCGACGCATAGCGCCGCGTAGCCTCGCCGGCCGTGAAACGAACGACGCCCCGAGCCATCGATCGCATGGCCCGGCGCGTCGTCGTTTCCCGCAGTCAACTGGTCGTCAGCCGAGCTCGAGCGCGTTCGTCAGGTCGCCCGGCGGCGTCTCGCCACGCGCGGCGAACGCGTTGTTGCGCAGCACCACGCCGTCGAGCGGCGCGAGGCCGTGCACGCGGCTGATGAAGCGCAGGATCGAGTTCGTGTCGTACAGCGTGTGATCGACGAAGCCCTTTTTCGCGAACGGCGAGATCACGAGTGCCGGAATCCGCGAGCCGGGGCCCCAGCGGTCGCCGACCGGCGGCGCGACGTGATCCCACCAGCCGCCGTTCTCGTCGTGGGTCATCACGATCACGGTGTTCTCCCATTGCGGCCCGCGCCGGATATGGTCGATCACGGTCGCGATGTGACGGTCGCCCGATTCGATGTCCGCATAACCCGCGTGCATGTTCAGGTTGCCCTGCGGCTTGTAGAACGTGACGGCCGGCAGGCGGCCCGCGTCGATGTCGGCGATGAAATGGTTGGTCGACGGCTCGTCGCCGAGCCCCGCGTCGCGCAGGTGCTTGCGGCGTGCTTCGGTGCCCGGCGCGTAGTTCACGAAGTAGTTGAACGGCTGGTGGTGGTACTGGAAATCGGGCACCGTGCCGGTGTCGCGATGCTCGAGCGCGTACTGCCACGCACCGCTGTACCACGCCCAGTCGATGTTCTTTTCCGACAGGCGGTCGCCGATCGTCGCGTAGCCCTGCGGCGGCATCACGCGATGGTCGGCCGGGTCCGCATACGCGGCGTTGCCCGGATCGGGCGGCGGCACGTAGCTCGGCTGGTACGGCGGCGCCATCGTGTTGACGCCGTAGCCGTCCGGCGTCAGCGGACCGTCGACCGCGAATTTCGGCGGGCCGTCCAGCGCGGACGCGGGCGAATCGTCGGCGAGCTTAAGGCGCGTGCCGGCCGGATCGTCGCCCTCGACCTTCGACAGCAGCTTCGCCGCATGCGGATGCTTGTGCGCGTCCGGATACAGCGGCGGCTGCGCGGAGATCAGGAACATGTGGTTCATCCACGAACCGCCGAAGGCCGCCATGAAGAAGTTGTCGCACAGCGTGTATTGCCGCGCGAGATTCCACAGCCGCAGCGTGTCGGCCGAATTGCGGTAATGGCCCATCACGAGGCCGCCCGAATCGGCCCATGCGGCGAACTGGTTGTTGCGGCCGCCCGCGATCTGCATCTGGTTCTGGTAGAAGCGGTGCCACAGGTCGCGCGTGATCACGCCGTTCGGCAGCGGCTGGCCCTGCGCGTCGGTAATCCGGAACGGCGCATTCGGCAGCTTGTCGATGTCGCGCTCGGCGATCGCGTAGCGCTTGCCGTCCACTTCCTGCGCCTGCGGCACGAGCCCGCCCCAGATCTTCGGCAGCACCGGCAGCGGCGTCTTGCCGTCGCGATCGAGCTGCTGCGCATGCTCGGGCCGCACTTCACTCAGCGGATGAAGCACGCCCGGGAAATCGCCGTACAGGTTCGCGAAGCTGCGGTTTTCCGCATAAATCACGACGATGTGGCGCACGCGCTGGCGCAACGCTTCGTCGATGCGCAGGTCGGCGGCCGAGCGCGGCGTGTTGCCCGCGGTGGTTTCGCAGCCGGCGAGCGCGACACCGGCACCGAGCGCGGCGAGGCCGCCGAGCACACGGCGGCGGTCGGGATCGGCGGGAAGGTCGTCGGGGCGATCGGGGGTGTCGTTCACGTCGTGAGCTCCTCGAATGGGCGGGTGGGCGTTGTCGTTCGATGCGCGCCGGCGCCGCGCGGGCGGCCGCGACGCAGGGCGGAATGCAACGGCCGGTATTGCGCGCGGCGGCGCGATGCGGCTGTCACGAAAATGTCATGAACGCGACTATAACGCGGCAAGGGGGGCGGATGAAAGCCGTTCGTCGGACGATTCGACGCTTGCACGGCGAGCGGTGCGCGACGCCCGCACGCGAACTAGACTGGAATCAGGGGTGGCGCGCGACGGCGTGCTGCCCGGGCGAGGATCGCCCCCGCGACGCCGGCCGACGGTGTTGCCGGGGCGGTATCGATGCGACGAACGACGCGAGACAGCGAGGCGACGATGGCGTGGATGCATGCCGTTTTCGGCTGGTCGCCGCGGCCGCAGCCGCGTACCCGTTGCGCGGGTTGCGCGCGCGTGCCGGCGTGAGCGCACGTCGCGCAGCAGATACGGCCGGCCCGATGCCATGGACAGGAAATTCGACTACCCGGGATTGTTGATCGCCGCGGGCTTCTTCGTGCTGTTCGCCGCGCAGTTGCTGATGCTGCACCCGACGTCGACGCCGATTGCGTACAGCGACTTTCACCGGCTCGTCGCCGCGCGGCTCGTCGACGATCTCGAGATCGGGCCGGCGTCGATCTCGGGCGCGTTGAAGATGCCGCAGGCCGGCACGATGCTGCCGGCGTCCGACGCCGCGGTCGTGCGGCAAGCCGGCACGCCGTGGCGCTTCACGACCAGCCGCGTGACCGACGAACACCTGATCGACACGCTGACCGCCGCCGGCATCCACTATCACGGCACGCCCGATACCGGCTGGATCACGTCGCTCGCGTCGTGGCTGCTACCGCTCGTGCTGCTCGTGTTCGTGTGGAACATGATGCTGCGCAAGCGCGGCGGGCTGCAGGACTTCACCGGGATGGGCAAGAGCCGCGCACGCGTGTACGTGCAGCAGGAAACCGGCATCACGTTCGACGACATCGCGGGCATCGACGAAGCGAAGGCCGAACTGCAGCAGCTCGTCGCGTTCCTGCGCAACCCCGATCGCTACCAGCGGCTCGGCGGCAAGATTCCGAAAGGCGTGCTCGTCGTCGGCGCGCCGGGCACGGGCAAGACGCTGCTCGCGCGTGCGGTGGCCGGCGAGGCGGCCGTGCCGTTCTTCTCGATCAGCGGCTCGGCGTTCGTCGAGATGTTCGTCGGCGTGGGCGCCGCGCGCGTGCGCGACCTGTTCGAGCAGGCGCAGCAGAAGGCGCCGTGCATCGTGTTCGTCGACGAGCTCGATGCGCTCGGCAAGGTGCGAGGCGTCGGCCCGATGTCGGGCAACGACGAGCGCGAACAGACGCTCAACCAGTTGCTGGTCGAGATGGACGGCTTCCAGGCCGGCTCCGGCGTGATCATCATGGCCGCGACGAACCGGCCCGAGATTCTCGATCCCGCATTGCTGCGGCCGGGCCGCTTCGATCGTCACATCGCGATCGACCGGCCCGACGTGAACGGCCGCCGCCAGATCCTCGGCGTGCACGTGAAGCGCGTGAAGCTCGCGGCCGACGTTGATCTCGGCGAGCTTGCATCGCGCACGCCGGGCTTCGTCGGCGCCGATCTCGCGAACGTCGTCAACGAGGCCGCGCTGCATGCGGCCGAACTCGGCAAGCCGGCGATCGGCATGGCGGACTTCGACGAGGCGATCGACCGCGCGCTGACGGGCCTCGAGCGCAAGAGCCGCGTGATGAACGAGCAGGAGAAGCTGACGATCGCGTATCACGAAGCCGGCCATGCGCTCGTCGCGGAAAGTCGCGTGCATTGCGACCCGGTGAAGAAGGTGTCGATCATTCCGCGCGGCGTCGCGGCACTAGGCTACACGCAGCAGGTGCCGACCGAGGATCGCTACGTCCTGCGCCGCAGCGAGTTGCTCGACCGGATCGATGCGCTGCTCGGCGGGCGCGTGGCGGAAGAACTCGTGTTCGGCGATGTGTCGACCGGCGCTCAGAACGACCTCGAACGCGCGACCGCGATGGCGCGCCACATGGTCATGCAATACGGAATGAGCGAGAAGATCGGGCTTGCGACGTTCGACGACGGCGATGTACGCCAGGGCATGCCCGGCGCATGGCATGCGGGCGACGGCCGCTGCAGCGAGCACACCGCGCGCATGATCGACGACGAGGTACGCACGTTGTTGACCGATGCGCATGCGCGCGTCGCGGCGACGCTCGGAGAACGACGCGACGCGCTCGAACGCATCGCGCGACGGCTGCTGCAATGCGAGGTGCTCGAACGCGACGTGCTGCAGGCGCTGATCGACGGGCGCAGCGAACCGCCGTCGGCGACGGCGTCATTACCCGGCGACGAAACGAGCGCGCGCGGCGGCGCGATCGAAACGGAGCAGGCGTCTGCAGTCGAGCGCGATTTCATCGCGTACCGCCGGCCGCACGAACCTGATCATTGAAGCCGCTGCGCTGACCGGCGAGCATCGCGTGTCGATCTGCCGACACTGAGCGCTTTCGTTTCCTTCTCTCCCGCCACGGCGTCGCCATGAGCGACGCGCACGTATCGGTCGAACGTCGTGGGTCTTGCTCGAATGCACGTCGAGACGACGGACGCGTGAATGCGCGTCAGCGCATCAGGATTCGGTCGCGGCCGCGACTTCGGCCGCTTCGGTGAGCGCTTCGAGAAAGCGCGTGCGCCACCAGTGCACGTCGGTCTTGCGCATGATCGCCATCAGCGCCGCGTGACGCTGGCGGCGCTCCTCGAGCGGCATCGTGAGCGCGCGCTGGATCGCCTGCGCGGTGCCTTGCGTGTCGTACGGATTGACGAGCAGCGCCGACTTCAGTTGCTCGGCCGCGCCCGCGAAACGCGACAGCACGAGCACGCCCGGGTCGGCCGCGTCCTGCGCCGCGAGGAACTCTTTCGCGACGAGGTTCATCCCGTCGCGCAGCGGCGTGACGAGGGCGACCCGGCTTGCACGGTAGAGGCCCGGCAGGCGCTTGCGCGCGACGGTGCGGTGAATGTAGCGCATCGGCATCCATTCGAGCTCGCCGTAGTCGCCGTTGATCGCGCCGCACAGACTGTCCATCTCGCGCCGCAGGTCGTCGTAGGCGCCGAGATCCTCGCGGCTCGGCGCGGCGATCTGGATCAGCGTCGCGCGGTCGCGGTTCTCCGGATAGTGTTCGAGCAACTCGCGGAACGCATGCACGCGCTGCGGCAGCCCTTTCGTGTAATCGAGCCGGTCGACCCCGACCAGCAGCTGACGGCGCGAATATTCGTCGCGCATGCGTTCGAACATGTCGAGGCCGTCGCGATCGCGCGCGAGCGCTTCGAATTCGTCGACGTTGATGCCGATCGGAAACGCACCGGCCGACAGCGTGCGGCCGAACGCGCGCAGCCGGCCGTCGGGCAGCCGCGCCGCGCCGGCTTCGGCCTCGACGTAATGCTCGAAGTGGAGCAGGTCCGATTCGGTCTGGAAGCCGACGAGGTCGTACGCAAACAGCGAGCGCATCAGCCATTCGTGTTCCGGGATCGCGGCCATGATCGGCGGCGGCGGCATCGGGATGTGCAGGAAGAAGCCGATCGGATTCGTGCAGCCCATCGCGCGCAGCTCGGCCGCGAGCGGAATCAGCTGATAGTCGTGCACCCAGATGACGTCGTCGGGGCGCAGCAGCGTGCGCAGCTTGCGCGCGAACAGCTGGTTCACGCGTCGGTAGCCGTCGGCGAAGCGCCGGTCGAACTGCGCGAGATCGAGCCGGTAGTGAAACACCGGCCACAGCACGTTGTTCGAGTAGCCGAGATAGTAAGCGTCGTAATCCTGCGGATCGAGGTCGACCGTCGCGAGCTGGATGCCGCCGACGTTCTGGATCTGCACGTCGTCGCCATGCGTGGCCTGATCGTCGCCGCCGCGTAGCCTGCCGCTCCAGCCGAACCAGACGCCGCCGGTTTCCTGCAGGCTGTCCTTCACGGCGACGGCGAGTCCGCCGGCCGCGGCTTTACGGGGATCTGCAATGCGATTGGATACGACGACGAGTCGGCTCACCAGCTCTCCTGACGATTGTTGGGGAAGGGGTCGTGCGGCCAGGCGCGAGAGACAGACGCCGCCATCGGTGCGCGGTGCGCGAGACGACGGGGCCGCATGGCGATCGGACGGGAGTCAGGGAACGCGATTCGCCGTCCGGTCGAAAAGTACTTTTTTAGGATACTCGTCATTCGTGCGTTTTAAAAGTCTGTATCGATGCACGATGCGGGCGCGCATGTCGGGCGCTATCCATGACGAGGGTGCTGCAACGCGTGAGGCCCGAGCGGGACCGAAATTTGCGCGTCGCTGCGGAAGCAGTGTGCGCAAGGCCATGCGGAGAGTTGCGCGAAGGACGCGCATGGCGGCATGCGCGATTGACTGCAACGATTTTCGATGCGGGATGCGGCGGTACGCGGTGCGTGCCAGCGTGACCCAGACGGACGAGCGTAACGGCATGCGCATCGTCGTCTGGTTCGCGCATGCCGTTACGCGGCAGCCGGTTGCCAGTGACGCATGTCCGTTTCCTGCACAAGCGCGCCCGGCGACGCCCCATGTGAGCCGGACGGCATCCGGAACGCGGCGACCGTTTCGGACAACTCGCGGCCCTGCGCCTCGAGCGACTTCGATGCGGCTGCCGCCTGCTCGACGAGCGCGGCGTTCTGCTGCGTCGTCTCGTCCATCTGCGTGATCGTCAGGTTCACCTGGTCGATGCCGCGGCTCTGCTCGGCCGATGCGGCCGCGATCTCGCCCATGATGTCGGTCACGCGCGCCACGGCTTGCGTGACGTCGGACATCGTCTTGCCGGCTTCGCCCGCGAGCGCCGAGCCGTCGCGGATCGTCTGTACCGACGCGGTGATCAGTTCCTTGATTTCCTTGGCCGCGGTCGACGAGCGCTGCGCGAGATTGCGGACCTCGCTCGCGACGACCGCGAAGCCGCGGCCCTGTTCGCCCGCGCGGGCGGCTTCGACCGCCGCGTTGAGCGCGAGGATGTTGGTCTGGAACGCGATGCCTTCGATGATGCCCGTGATGTCGGCGATCTTCGACGAGCTGTGGCCGATTTCCGTCATCGTGTCGACCACGCGGCCGACCACCGAGCTGCCGCGGTGCGCGACGTCCGATGCATTCGCGGCGAGCGTGCTGGCCTGTTGCGCGTTTTCCGCGTTCAGGCGCACCGTCGACGTGAATTCCTCCATCGTCGCCGCGGTTTCCTGCAGCGACGCGGCCTGTTCCTCGGTGCGCTGGCTCAGGTCGAGGTTGCCCGATGCGATCTCGCTCACCGCGTGCGCGATGCTGTTCGACGAGTCGCGCACGCGGCCGACGATGCCGATCAGCCGTTCGTTCATCGTGCGCAGCGCGTCGAGCAGGTCGCGCGTTTCGTCGTTGCCGCGCACCTCGATACGGCTGCCGAGATCGCCGTTCGCCACCGTGCGCGCGACGTCCACGGCCGCGCCGATCGGCACCGTGATCTTGCGTGTGAGCCACAGGCCGCCGCAGGCCGCGATCGCGACGGCGATCAGGCAGATGCCGGCCAGCAGGTTGCGCTCCGCCGTGTAGCGATCCGCGAAGGCCTGCGCGATTTCGAGTTCGCGTTCATGCGTGAAGGTCGCGTAGGCGTCGGTCGCACGCACCAGTTGCGCGAGCAACGGGCGGCAGTTGTCGTCGATGTCGGCGATTGCGTCGTCCTTCTTGCCGGCCTGCGCGAGTCCGACGATGCGCAGCGCAACGGGCCCGTAGCCGGCCTCGATGCGCACGATGTCGGCTACCAGTTCGCGTGCGCGATCGGAGGTGTCGGTCGCGTTCGCCATGAGTTCCTTGAGCTTCGCGAGATGGTCCTGCACGTCCTTGTGCGCATGGTTCACCTCGGCCAGTTCGGCTTCGACGTCGGCCGGCCGGGTGACGAGCACGAGGTTGCGCGCGGCGATCGCGCGCCGGTCGACCGCGGTGCGGATTTGCGCGGACAGGTTCGCCCGCGCGTTGATGCCGTTCATGTAGCGTGAAAACTCGGCGTTCGTATCGGACAGTGCCTTGAGGGCCACGCCCGACACGATCACGACAACCGCGGCGAGCAGGCCGAAGCCGCCGAGGAGTTTCGTTTTGATGCTCATTCTGGCGATTTTCACGTTGTGCCCCTGTGCGTGTGGTTGGCAAATGGAATTTATCGTTCGACCAGATACGGGATCGTGCCGGCTTTAACGGGTCTTCGGGATGATTCTTTACCCGTCAAAACCCTTACATTCGGTTTTCGATCGAACAAAGCCTTGTCGCACGGGCATTCTTGATCTCGATCAAAAGAGGCGAGGAGGATATTTACGGAATTGTTTATGCGATGTATTTGAAACCGGATTTACTGGTAAAACAATAAACGTCATTTTTATAGTAATTGTCTGACGATTTCGTTCTAAATTACTGATGAATACCGGAATTTCATTGCGGAGGAATGGGGAATGGAAGCCGATATGCGTATTCACGACGATCGGCGTGAATGACGCGACTGTCTGATGGACAAACGGAAAAGACGCGGCGCGTCGGGTTTCGCGCCGGAAAGCGGCCCGCGGCGGGCGCCGCGAGCCTGTGAGGGTCAGAACGTGGTGCGCAATCCGGCCATCAGGCTTCGGCCGCCTTGCGGGGCGAAGCCGCGCACGACCGACGTCGAGTAGCGAATCTCCTGGTTCGTCAGGTTGTCGCCGCGCAGGTGGGCGAGCCAGTGCGTCGGGCCGACGCGGAATTTGTACGTCAGCATCACGCCGAGCGACGTATAGCCGTCCGTCGAGAAGTCGTCGTCGGGCACGCGATGCTGCGACCACGCGTGCGTGACCTGTGCGCGCGCACCGAACGGGCCGTAACCGTAGTCGGCCGCGAGCGTCGCGCGCAGCGGCGCGATGCGCGGCAGCGGCTGCCCCGTGTCGACGTTGCGCGCGTGCGTGTAGTCGGCCGTCAGTTCGAGATCGACCGTGTGGCCGCGCCGCGAGAACGCACGCCACTTGCCGTCCAGCTCGACGCCGTAGAACTCGGCGCGCACGCCGCGGTAGATCGCCTCGTTGAGCGAGCCGTCAGTGCCGGGCGCGACGGGCTCGCCGTCGTCGTCCACCACGCGGCCGGTGTTGTACTCGGTCAGATAGTTCGAGAAGCGGTTGTAGAACACGCCGACGCTGCCGCGGTTCGGCCCGCTCGCATAGCGCAGCGACAGGTCGGTCGACACGGCCTTTTCCTTCGACGCGTTCGGGTTGCCGATCAGGAACTGGCCGGTCGCATCGTGCGGGCCGTTCGAATACAGCTCGTAGAAGGTCGGCGCGCGTTCGGTGTAGGCGACGTTCGCTGCGATCGACCATACCGGTGTCAGCGAGAACAGCGCACCGGCCGACAGGCTGCCCGCATTGAAGTCGCGCGGCTGCGCGCCCGCGAATTTCTCGACGCCCGCCGGATCGGGATCGACCTTCACGTGCTCGAAGCGGCCGCCGAGGCTCAGCTTCAGCGCCGGGACGACCTGCCATTCCTCGAGGCCGAACAGCGCGACGCTGTTGGTGCGGGTGGACGGCACGAGCATTTCGTCGCCGAGCGCCGAGAACGTGTTCTGGCCGAACTGCACGCCGATCGCGCCTTCGAACGGCCCGATCTTGCGATGGCGTGCCTCGATGCGCGCCTCGTAACCGCGATTGCGGAAGGTGGTCGCCGTCTCGCCGTTGTCCACTTCCTTGTGGCGGTAGTCGGTGTACGCGAAATCGAATTTCAGCTTCGTGAACGGCCCGCTCAGGTTGCGCACCTCGGACGCGAACGCGAGGCGTTCCTGGCGCATCCGCAGCCGCACGTCGCTTTCCGCGACGGAGCCGTAGTTCGATTCGTAGCCGCTGTACGACAGGCCCGCGAAACCGTCCGCCCACGTGTACGACGCGCCGACCGCACCGCCGTGCACGCGCCCGTCGCTGTTCGGCACGTTGCCTTCCGGTTGCGGCGCGTCGGGGCCGTCGATCGCGCGCTGCTGG
>NZ_BCPP01000121.1:0-10945 GCF_016586125.1 Burkholderia sp. E168m23 | reverse complement strand
GAGCCGGCTCACGCGCGGCGGCTTCCTGCACGCGCTCGCCCGCTGGCGCGCCCTCGAACGCGCGGGGCATGCATTCGCACGCAGCACGCACGGGATGCTCCATCTCGCCGAATCGGCCGACGATTTCGCGCGGATGCGCGACGCGTTCGACGCTTTCGGGGCGCCGTCCGACTATGCAACGCTGCTCGATGCCGATGCCGCGCGGGCGCACCTGAATCTGCCGGTCGCGCAGGGCGGCCTGCTGTTTCCGCACGGCGGCGCCGTATGGCCGGCCGGGCTGTGCGCCGCGCAGTATGCGGCGGCCGGCGAGCGCGTGCGGCTGCTGGCGTCCACCTGCGTCGCACGGCTCGAACGGCGGGACGACACCTGGCATGCGCTCGACGATACGGGCGCCACGCTGGCCGATGCGTCCGTCGTCGTGCTCGCGAACGCGGGCGACGCAGCGCGTCTTGCCGGGCTGCGGCATGTCGCGCTGCAACCGGTGCGCGGCCAGCTCACGCTGTTGCCGCCGGGCACGACGGCGCCGCTGCCGTGCCCGGCGATCGGCGACGGTTACGCGGTCCCGCTCGACGACGGCACGCTGCTGATCGGCGCCACCTTCGAACCGGACGACACCGATCCCGCGATGCGCGCGGCCGGCCACGCCGAAAACCTCGATCGCGTGCGGCACCTGCTGCCGGGCCTGATCGGCGCGCTGCCGGATCCCGCCACGCTGCACGGCCGCGTCGCATTCCGCTGGGTCGTCGGCGACCGCCTGCCGCTCATCGGCCCGCTCGCCGACGAAGCGCAGGCCACCGCGAACGCACGCGCGCTGGGCGGTGCGCAGGCGCGCGACCTGCCGCGCATGCCGGGCCTCTACGGCGCATTCGGCTTCGGTTCGCGCGGCCTCGTGTGGGCCGCGCTCGGCGCCGAACTCATCGCCTCGCAACTCGAAGGCGAGCCCTGGCCGCTCGAGCGCGAACTCGCCGACGCCGTCGATCCCGCCCGCTTCCTGATCCGCGCCCTGCGCGCCCGCCGCGTCGGCTCGGCGGGCTGACCTCGCGCGCGCCGCTCACAGTTTCCCGATTTTTCCGCGCAAGGTTATCCACGCGATGCTGTGGATAACCGCGCGGAATCCGCGCGCACTTCGTGTGCAATCACAGTGGACGTAAACTGGGTAACTCTGCACAGCTGTGAAGCGGCCCGAAAGTTGCTCAACTCAAACGCCTGTGAGCGAACAGCCTGTGCAACCGGTTATGGTTTCGCCAACACCTTGATCTTCCAACGTAAACCGGAGTTATCCACAGAACTGTGCGTCCTTTGTTAACTTCTACTACGTATATATACAGGTAAACCTTTGAAACCAAAGACCTGTGGCGCCGCACAGCGCCGCGAGTCGATTCAGTCGGTTCCGGAACGAAAAAGCTGTGGCACAATCGGTTTCCTTCGCGTTCGTTCGGCCAAGCGCCGGACATGCTTCAACGGAACGGTCGGCACGATTTCGAATCTGAATCTTCGAGACTGCGCAGTCCGTTCACACACCAGGCCGACAATCCAGATCGGCAACCTGAACGACGTTCCGCCTTGTGGCGGAACAGGCGGACCCCATGTACCGCCATCGTCGAGCACAACAATCACATTCGGGGCGATACCCAGCCGGCGCGCATCCATTCCTGTCGCTTGACCCCGCGTCGCTGGCGGTTGCTTCCAAAGGAGAAGTCACCACGATGAAGTCGGCGTTCTCATTCCTGCCCAACTGGCCGCTCGCGCCGGATGCCGTGTTCTGGGCCGGGCTCGCGCTGTTCGCAGCCGGCCTGTGCGGCGAGCTGTGCTATCGCGCGTGGCGCTTGCCGCGCATCACCGGCTATGCGGTGATCGGCCTGATCGCCGGTTCGTTCGGATTCGGCGTGATCGACACGAGCACCGACGAAACCTCGCGACTGTTGATGGACGTCGCGCTCGGCCTGCTGCTGTTCGAGCTCGGCAGCCGCCTCGACCTGCGCTGGATCCGGCGCAATCCGTGGCTCGTCGCGTCGAGCCTCGCGGAAGCCACGCTCACCTTCGTGCTCGTGCTGTTCGTGATGCTCGCGCTCGGCGTATCGGGGATGGTCGCCCTCGTGCTGTCGGCGATCGCGATCGCGACGTCGCCGTCGATGGTGATCCAGCTCAAGACCGAACTGCGTGCGGAAGGGCAGGTGTCGCAGCGCCTGATCACGCTCACCGCGCTCAACAGCGTGTATGCGATCGTACTGACCAAGCTCGTGACGAGCTGGCTGCACCAGGAAGCGTACGGCAACGTTTTCGCGACGATCCTGCAGCCGCTCTACCTGCTCGCCGGTTCGTTCATCGTCGCGTATCTGGTCGCGCGTTCGTGCAATTACCTGTTCCGTCACATGACCGCGACGATGCGCGACGAGCATTCGTTCGTCGCGCTGTTCGGGCTCGTGATGCTCGCGATCGCCGTCGCGCAGGCGCTGAAGCTGTCGACGCTGCTCACGCTGCTGCTCGCCGGCATCATCGTGAAGAACCTCGAAGCGCGGCCGCAGCTGTGGCCCGAGCACTTCGGCACGGCCGGCTGGCTGCTGACGGTGGTGCTGTTCGTGCTGACGCTCACGTCGTTCACGTGGGGCGACATCGCGCTCGGCGGGCTGCTCGCGATCGTGCTGATCGTCACGCGGCTCGTCGCGAAGCTGGCCGGCGTCGTCGCGTTCGCGAAGCCGAGCGGCCTCGGGATGAAGCAGGGCGTCGCGCTCGGCATCGCGCTCACGCCGATGTCCGCGCTGTCGTACCTGCTCGTCGACGATACCTACCAGCTCTATCCCAATTTCGACCCGCACCTGCGCGCGATCGTGATGTGCTCGATCGTGATCCTGCAGCTCGTCAGCCCGTTCGTCGTCTATCGCTGCCTGTCGGCGGTCGGCGAACGCAGCGACGGCAACTGATTCCGGAACCTGCCATGGCACTCGAAACCTTCGTCAATTCCGAACCGTTCACGTTCGGCGTCGAACTGGAGATCCAGGTCGTCAACACGCACAACTACGACCTGACCAAAGCGGCATCCGACCTGATGCGCCTGATCCAGGGCGAGACCTTTCCGGGCAACATCACGCCGGAAATCACCGAAAGCATGATCGAACTGTCGACCGGCATCTGCCATTCGCACGAGCAGGCCGTCAGCGAGCTGCATGCGATCCGCGACGTGCTCGTGAAGGCGGCCGACCAGCTCAACGTCGGGCTGGCCGGCGGCGGCACGCATGCGTTCCAGCAATGGAGCGACCGGCAGATCTACGATGCGCCGCGCTTCCAGTACATTTCCGAGCTGTACGGCTATCTCGCCAAGCAGTTCACCGTGTTCGGCCAGCACGTGCACATCGGCTGTCCCGATCCCGATAGCGCGCTGTTCCTGCTGCACTCGATGTCGCGCTTCATTCCGCACTTCATCGCGCTGTCGGCGTCGTCGCCATTCGTGCAGAACGTCGACACGGGCTTCCATTCGGCACGCCTGAATTCGGTGTTCGCGTTCCCGCTGTCGGGCCGCGCGCCGTTCGTGCTCACGTGGGACAGCTTCGAGGAATACTTCACGAAGATGGTGAACACGGGCGTCGTCAACTCGATGAAGGACTTCTACTGGGACATCCGGCCGAAGCCCGGCTACGGCACGATCGAGGTGCGCGTGATGGACACGCCGCTGTCCGTCGATCGCGCGGCGGCGATCGCCTGCTACATCCAGACGCTCGCACGCTACCTGCTGACCGACCGGCCGCTGAAGCTGTCGGAGGACGATTACCTCGTCTACACGTTCAACCGTTTCGAAGCGTGCCGCTTCGGGCTCGAAGGCACCTGCGTGAATCCTCAGACGGGCGAGCGCCGCACGATCGCGGAGGACATCCTCGACACGCTCGACCGGATCGCGCCGCATGCGGCCGCGCTCGGCTCGCGCGCGGCGCTCGACGAGATCGGCGCGCTCGCGAAGGCGCGCGTGAACGACGCATCGTGGTTGAGAACCGTTTTCAAACAGGAAAAATCGCTGAACGAGACGGTCCGGCAGCAGTGCTTACGTTGGCGCGAGTGAAAATATGTTTTGCAGATAGCAGGATCGACCGCATGGCGATTCGCTGAGCGGTAATCGGCGCCGTGTCCCGCCGAAATCGATGCGAGGCGTCCTGAAAATCTGTGGATAACCCGATATTCCACTGCAAAGTCAACGCTCTGCAGGCGGGATAACCGGTGGATCATTCCCATGCGGCCAATGGCCGATTCGAACAGGACAATGCTGGCGCGCCCCGTTTCGCGGGCGCGCGACATTGCACGCACAACAAGAATTTGCGGTTATCCAGCGATTTTCCACAGAATGCAGGGGATAACTTAGCTGTGCGATTTTCCGCTCTCGCTTAGAATGTCGGCTTTGCGGACACCGGAACGACGTGTGTCTCTCCGGTCGCCGCGAACGCGACCGCCGCGTGTGCCTCGCGACGGCCGTGCTGATGCATTCGAATGGGTGCGTCTGTTTTGAGATAGATTCGATCTCCACACTACGGCTGCTCGGCCATCCGGGCGGCGGCAAAGCGAAAAGACTATGAGCGAAGGCGTTTACGGGAACCAGGCTGCGGGACGTGTGACCCACAGCCTGCTGCGGTTGAGCACGGCCATGCGGAGCGAGGCATGGGATTGGGCGGAAGGCGCTGGCCTCACGCCGACGCAGGGCGAGATTCTCGTGCTGTTGCTGCAGCGCAAGGGCCCGATGCGGCTCGGCGAGATCGCGCGCGAGACGCAGCTCACCGCGGCCACCACGAGCGATGCGGTCAGCACGCTCGAGACGAAGGGGCTCGTCGAGAAGCGCCGTGCGCTGGACGACGGCCGGGCACTGGCCGTACGCCTGTCGGCGCGTGGCCGCACGGCCGCGAAGAAGGCGCTGCAATGGCCTGAATTCCTGACGAAAGCGGTCGGCAAGCTCGGCGCGGACGAGCAGGGCACGCTGTATCGCGCGCTGCTGAAGACGCTGCGCGAGCTGCAGGTGGCCGGCGCGACGCCGCCGCAACGCATGTGTCTCACGTGCACGCATTTCCAGCCGAGCAAGCCGTCGAAGAAGACCGTGCATCACTGCGCGGTGCTCGACATCGCGATGTCGGACAGCGATCTGCGTCTCGACTGCTCGGTGCAGGAAGAAGCCGACGCGGCGACGCAGAAGAAGACCTGGAAGATTTTCGCAGGCTGACGTCCGTCGATCGACCGGGAGGCCGATGATGAACGCTGAAGTCGTGGCGATCCGCCACGTGCATTTCGAGGATCTCGGGAGCTTCGAGCAGGTGCTCGGCGAACGCGGTCGGCGGGTGCGCTATGTCGATGTCGGATCGTCGCGGGTCGAGGTGCTCGACGTGCTCGAGCCGTCGCTGCTCGTCGTGCTCGGCGGGCCGCTCAGCGTGTACGACGACGCGCAGTATCCGACGATCGCGCCGCTCCTGGCGCTCGTGCGCCAGCGCATCGACGCGGGGCTCCCGATCCTCGGCATCTGCCTCGGCGCGCAGTTCATCGCACGGGCGCTCGGAGCGCGCGTCTACCCGGCCGCGCAGCATGAACTCGGCTGGGCGCCGCTGACGCTCACCGACGCCGGCCGCGCATCGCCGCTGCGTCATCTCGACGGCGCGACGACGTCGATGCTGCACTGGCACGGCGATACGTTCGACCTGCCTGGCGGTGCGATCCATCTCGCATCGACGCCGGCCTGCCGCCACCAGGCCTTCGCGTGGGGGCAGCACGTGCTGGCGCTGCAATGTCATCCCGAAATCCGTACCGATCGCTTCGAACCGTGGCTGATCGCGAATGCCGGCGAAATCGCGGCGACGCCAGGCGTCGACGCGCGCCAGTTGCGGGCCGATACCGTTCGGCACGGCCCCGCGCTCGAGACGGCCGCCCGGCACATGTTCGCGGAGTGGCTCGGCAGCGTCGGGCTCTGACGTCGCGGGCGGCTGCGGTCACTGCAAAGGCTTGAGCCGGCCTGGATCCGTTACGGGCCGACGCCTCGCCGTCGCCGTACGTCGCGCATTCCGCTCATTCCGCGCCTCGCCGGCATCCAGCCGGCGCCGTACCTGACCATCCGCTTACTGCCGATGGCGCCGTCTGCACGCTTCCAGCCTGCGTGCTACGCTCGTCCGCTCTTTCTCTTTCCTGGCGAGTGGCTTCCATGACTGCGCTGTTTTCCCCGTTCACGCTGCGCGGGGTGACCCTTCCGAACCGGATCGTGATTTCCCCGATGTGCCAGTACTCGGCCGAACGCGGCGAAGCGACCGACTGGCACATGATTCACCTCGGCCATCTCGCGCTGTCGGGCGCGGGGCTGCTGTGTATCGAAGCGACCGCGGTGGAACCCGACGGGCGCATCACGCATGGCGACCTCGGCCTGTGGGACGACGTGACCGAAGCGGCGCTGAAGCCGGTGCTGGCCGCGATCCGCAAGCATTCGCCGATCCGCGTCGCGATGCAGCTGTCGCACGCGGGCCGCAAGGCGTCGAGCGCGGCGCCGTGGGAGGGCGGCCAGCTCGTGCCGGTCGCCGACGGCGGCTGGCTGCCGCACGGGCCGTCGGCCGTGCCGCACAAGGACGGCGAGACGCCGCCGCTCGCGCTCGATGCGGCGGGCCTGAACCGCATTCGCGAAGCCTTCGCCGCATCGGCCAGGCGTGCCGCACGGCTCGGCATCGATGCGATCGAAGTGCACGCGGCGCACGGCTACCTGCTGCATCAGTTCCTGTCGCCGCTCGCGAACCGGCGCACCGACGAATACGGCGGCTCGCGCGAAAACCGGATGCGATTTCCGCTCGAGATCTTCGAGATCGTGCGCGCCGCGTTTCCGGAAGACCGGCCGGTCGGCGTGCGCGTGTCCGCGACCGACTGGGTCGAAGGCGGCTGGGAACTCGACGATACGATCGCGTTCGCACATGAACTGAAGCGCTGCGGCTGTGACTGGATCGACGTGTCGTCCGGCGGCGTGTCGCCGCTGCAGAAGATTCCGCTGTCGCCCGGCTACCAGGTGCCGTTCGCGCAGGCCGTGAAGCGGGCGGTCGGCATGCCGACGATCGCGGTCGGCCTGATCAACGAACCCGCGCACGCGAACCGGCTGATCGAGGCCGGCGACGCCGACTTCGTCGCGATGGCGCGCGCGATGCTGTACGACCCGCGCTGGCCGTGGCACGCGGCGGCCGAACTCGGTGCGCAGGTGACGGCGCCGCCGCAGTACTGGCGCTCGCAACCGCGCGAGCACAAGGCGCTGTTCGGCGACGTCTCGTTCGGCCAGCGCTGAGCACATCGCGCAATATTGCGCGCGATGTTGAACGAAGCAATCGTGAACGTGTAGGATGCGGATGATTCGCCGCATGCCCCGACGCGGCACCGACCGGTGCCGCGTTTTCGTTTTGCGCGGCGCCCGGCCGCGATCGCGGCCGCTTCCATTCAAGTCGTCTTCACAAGGATTGGTTCGATGAGTTCACGCAGGATCGCGGTGCGCCGCTCGGGAGTACACGGCAAAGGCGTGTTCGCCGTGGCGCCGATCAAGGCCGGCGAGCGCGTAGTGGAATACAAGGGCGAGCGAATCTCGTGGAAGGAAGCGCTGCGCCGCCATCCGCACGACCCGAGCGAGCCGAACCATACGTTCTACTTCGCACTGGACGAAGGCGGCGTGATCGACGGCAAGATCGACGGCAACAGCGCGCGCTGGATCAACCATTCGTGCGCGCCGAACTGCGAAGCCGAGGAAGTCAAAGGCCGCGTGTACATCCACGCGCTGCGCGACATCGGGCCGGAAGAGGAGCTGTTCTACGACTACGGCCTCGTGATCGACGCGAAGCTGACGAAGAAGCTCAAGCGCGAATACGCGTGCCACTGCGGGGCGGAGTCGTGCCGCGGCACGTTGCTCGCGACGTCCGACGAAGGCGGGAAGAAGAAAAAGAAGAAGGACAAGAAGGACGGCAAGCCGGCGTCCGGTTCGAAGGACAAGAAGAGCAAGAAGTGATGCAGGCGGCAGCGCATCGCGCGCTGCCGCTGTCGTTTCAGTCGACGGTTGGTTGGCGCGTCGTCGCGGCGCGTCATCTGCTTTCCGTCTTTCCGTTCCTGTTCCGGCGGGCGGCCCGGTCGACGGGCCAACCGTTGCCCGCCGACAATCGCGCTGCTCAGTGCGTCGGCGCCACAGCCGGCGTTTCGCTGGCCGGCTGCGCCGTATGCGCAGCGAGCGGCACCCTCACCACGAAGCGCGAGCCGCCTTCCGATGCATCCTCGTACGACACGGTGCCGCCATGCATCGCGATGATGTCGTGCACGATCGCGAGCCCGAGCCCGGCGCCCGTCTCGACGCCATTGCCGCTTTGCGCATCGCCGCGGAAGAAGCGCTTGAACAGGTCGGCCTGCTGGTTCGCGGGCACGCCGGGGCCGTTGTCCTCGACTACGATCTCGGCGGCCGGCTGGCTGCCCTCGAGCGAGGCGCGCGCGACGTTCACCGTGATTCGCGCGCCGTCCGGCCGCGCGAGCGGCACGTACTTCAGCGCATTGTCGAGCAGGTTCGCGATCACCTCGCGCAGCAGCACGGGGTTGCCGCGCACGATCAGCTTCTCGTCGTCGCCCGGATCGTCA
Organism: Burkholderia sp. E168m23; assembly: GCF_016586125.1. Lineage (NCBI taxonomy): Bacteria > Pseudomonadati > Pseudomonadota > Betaproteobacteria > Burkholderiales > Burkholderiaceae > Burkholderia > Burkholderia sp. E168m23. The sequence continues at coordinate 2,350 of NZ_BCPP01000121.1, read as the reverse complement.
CTGCGCTGGAAGCCGAGGTCGACATGCGACGCGAGCGCGCGCGGCACCCATTCGGCGCCCGTCTCGAACGCCATCGCCGCGAGATCGACGTCGACGAAGCGCGCGGCCTGCTCGCCCGGCTCGGCCCGCGCGAGCGACAGCAACTGGTTGGACAGCCGCACCGCCCGGTCGGCCGCTGCGCGCAGCTCGCGCACCGCGGCGAAGGTCTGGTGCGGGTCGCGCGCGACGGCCGCCTGCTCGGCATGCAGCTTCACCGCGGTGAGCGGCGTGCGCAACTGGTGCGCGGCATCGGCGATGAACTTGCGCTGCGCGTCGAGCGCGGTCTTGAGGCGGCCGAGCAGCGCGTTCATCGCGCTCGTCAGCGGCCGGATCTCCAGCGGCACGTCGGTTTCGTCGACCGGCTCCAGCGACGTGTGGGTCTGCCGGTTCAGCGAATCGGCGAGATGCGTGAGCGGGCCCAGCTGTTGGTTCACCACGCGCCACACGATGCCCCAGCCGGCGAGCAGCAGCAGCAGCAGCGGCATCATGATCGCGACGAGGAATTCGGCCGCGATCCGGTAGCGGTGCCGCACCGGCTGCGCGACTTCGACGACCATCGGCTTGCCGCCCTCGACGTCGTCGACGCGCACCTGCGCGACCCGCACCGCGCGGTTGTCGTACTCGGCCTCGAACACGTACGCGTGGTGCATGCGGCGCACGTTGATGCCCTGCAGCGGCAGCTTCGGGTCGCCGGCGAGCTCCTGCTCGCCATCGCTGATCCGGTAGATCAGCGCTTCGGCCGGATCGGAGAACATCGCCTGCGCGAGCGGCGGCACCGTGAACGGTGCGTCGGGGCCGGCGATCTGGATCTGTTTGGAGATGGCGGTCGCGAGATCGGCGAGCGAGCGGTCGATCACGTGCTGCGTGTATTGCCACGCGAGCCAGTAGGCGATCAGGCCGCTCATCAGCGCGAGCATCGACAGCGGGGCGGCGAGGCGCCGGAGCAGCGAACGGCGCAGGCTGGTGGTCACAGCCGGATCAGGAGACATTTCGACGGGCAAATGGATAAGCGCCGCTCACGGGGAGCGGCGCGGTCGTGCGCCGGGCGGCGACGCGGAAGCCGTACGCATGCGCGTCGGCGGCACGCGGCCGGCCGGCGCGCGGCGTCGCTCAGACGCTCGCCGTCTGGCGGATTTCCTGCAGCAGGTAGCCGAAGCCGCGCACCGTGACGATTTCGACCCGGCATTGCTCGAGTTTCTTGCGCACGCGGTGCACGTAGACTTCGATCGCGGTGTCGCCAAGATCGCCGCCGAAGTGCGTGAGGTGATCCTGCAACTGGGCCTTGCTGACGACGCGGCCGTGACGCAGCAGCAGCATTTCCAGCACCGCGAATTCGCGCGGCGACAGTTCGAGCGGCTTGTCGTCGTTGAAGATGCGGCGGTCGACGCCCGACAGGCGGACGCCGCCGAGCGACACTTCCGGACGCGGCATGTCGCTGTGCGGGCCGCTGCGGCGCATCACCGCGCGGATGCGCGCTTCGAGTTCGGCCGGCTCGAACGGCTTGAGCATGTAGTCGTCGGCGCCGGAGTTCAGGCCCTGGATCCGGTCGTTCAGCTCGTCGCGCGCGGTCAGCACGATCACGGGCGTGTGGCGGTTGGTCTGGCGGAAGCGCGTGAGCAGCGTCATCCCGTCGATGCCCGGCAGGCCGAGGTCGAGGATCACGAGTTCGTGGCGGTTCTGTGCCAGCGCCTGTTCGGCAAAAATGCCGTCATGCACCATGTCGACGGTGAAGCCAGCCTGTTCGAGGCTGCTCTGGATACCGCGTGCGATGGGGCGGTCGTCTTCGATCAGAAGGAGTCGCATGAAGTTCGCTCAAGTACAATGGGTTGGCGGTTCAGGCACGCGGACAGCACGAAGCCGTTTCCACAGGGACGCCGCATCGCCTGACATCAAGCATGGCGGCCAGCGAACGATTAAATCCAATCATGTCCGATATTTCGATCCACGACCTCGAAGCCGCGATCAATTTCTGGCGCGCCCGCTCGCCGTCGAGCGGCGACGAACTCAAACTCTGCGAAGAGGCCAGCGCGCTCTCCAAGCCGTATGCGCTGCTGATTGTACAGCGCGAAAGCGCGCTGCAACTGGAAGGATTGGACCCCAAGGCGCGGAAAGCGTACGAGACTTACGTGCGCCTTAAGGATGGCTTGGAAAGCTGAAGGCTTTCGCTGAGTACATCCTAGAAAACGTTCAGCGAAATGAAAAGTTGACGCGCCGCGCACGGAAAGATGCGCGGCGGTAGCGTAATAACTTCGTATAGCATACATTATACGAAGTTATACGAGATCTGCGTCTCGACTGCTCGGTGCAGGAA
>NZ_BCPP01000120.1:0-10947 GCF_016586125.1 Burkholderia sp. E168m23 | reverse complement strand
GAACGCAGCCTGATCATGATCGCCGTCCCCGCTCCCGGGTGAAATCCGTTTGTTCTGGCCGCCGAATGGAGGCGGCATTGATCGGCGGTCCTGACGTGCGCGCGTATCGCGCCGTGGCCGGCCGCGCCACAGCATACTTCGATTGCCATCGGCGCGGCAGCCCCTCGTTGTTTTCCTGATTGCACCGCGCGGCCGCCCAAAGAAAAACCCGCGACGCATGACGCGATCGCGGGTTTTCGGCATGCCGCGATACTGCGCGGCGCGGCATGAAATCTGGTGGGCCCCCCGGGAGTCGAACCCGGCACCAACGAATTATGAGTTCGCTGCTCTAACCAAGCATGAGCTAGGGGCCCAGACGAGAAGCAAAGCGTGCTACACGCCCCCCCGGCAACGAAGCCGGGCCGGCATTGTAACAACAAAGACGACAGAGGGAACGAACGCCACCGGCATCATGCGGATACCGGCGGCGTTCGTAAGAGAGACGCTGGAAATCAGTTCCCTTCGAGGAACGACTTCAGCTTGTCGGAACGGCTCGGGTGACGCAGCTTGCGCAGCGCCTTGGCCTCGATCTGACGGATCCGCTCGCGCGTGACGTCGAACTGCTTGCCGACTTCCTCGAGCGTGTGATCGGTGCTCATCTCGATACCGAAACGCATCCGCAGCACCTTCGCCTCGCGCGGCGTCAGCGAATCGAGCACGTCCTTCACGACGTCGCGCATGCTGGCATGCAGCGCGGCATCCGCCGGCGCGACCGTGTTGGTGTCCTCGATGAAGTCGCCGAGATGGGAATCGTCGTCGTCACCGATCGGCGTTTCCATCGAGATCGGCTCCTTCGCGATCTTCATGATCTTGCGGATCTTGTCTTCCGGCATCTCCATCTTCTCGGCGAGCGTTGCCGGGTCCGGCTCGAGACCGGTTTCCTGCAGGATCTGCCGCGAGATGCGGTTCATCTTGTTGATCGTTTCGATCATGTGAACCGGAATACGGATCGTGCGCGCCTGGTCGGCGATCGAACGCGTGATGGCCTGACGGATCCACCACGTCGCATAGGTCGAGAACTTGTAGCCGCGACGGTATTCGAACTTGTCCACCGCCTTCATCAGGCCGATGTTGCCTTCCTGGATCAGGTCGAGGAACTGCAGGCCGCGGTTCGTGTACTTCTTCGCGATCGAGATCACGAGACGCAGGTTGGCCTCGGTCATTTCGCGCTTCGCCTGACGCGCCTTCAGTTCGCCGGCCGCCATCTGGCGGTTGGTTTCCTTCAGGTCCTTCAGCGGCAGCACGACGCGCGCCTGCAGGTCGAGCAGGCGCTGCTGCTGTTCGCGGATCGCCGGGACGTTACGCGACAGCACCGCGCTGTACGGATGGCCTTCCGCGGTGATCTTCTCGGCCCAGTCGAGATCCGTCTCGCTGCCCGGGAAGCGCGCGATGAATTCCGAGCGCGGCATGCCGCACTTGTCGACGACGATGTGCAGGATCTGACGCTCGACCTGACGCACTTCGTCCACCTGCGCGCGCAGCGTGTCGCACAGGCGTTCGACGGTACGCGCGGTGAAGCGGATCGTCATCAGTTCGCTCTGGATCGTTTCCTGCGCCTTCAGGTAGGCCTTCGACTTGTAGCCTTCCTTCTCGAACGCGCGGCGCATCTTGTCGAACCACTCGCTGATCTGCGAGAACTTCTCGAGCGATGCGCGCTTGAGGGCTTCGAGCTGGGCGGCGTTCGCCGATGCCTGCGCGGCACCGTCGTCTTCCTCCTCTTCCTCTTCTTCCTCTTCCTCTTCGGCTTCCTCGTCCTCGTTCTCGATGGCTTCCGCTTCCTTCGCGGAGAAGCCGTCCGTATCGGCGGAGTCCGAAGCATTCGGATCGAGCAGGCCGTCGACGAGCTCGTCGACGCGGATCTCTTCGTTCGCGACGCGTTCGGCCATCGCGAGGATGTCGGCGATCGTCGTCGGGCACGCGGAGATGGCCATCACCATGTGGCGCAGGCCGTCCTCGATCCGCTTCGCGATCTCGATTTCGCCTTCGCGCGTGAGCAGCTCGACCGTGCCCATCTCGCGCATGTACATCCGGACCGGATCGGTCGTGCGGCCGAATTCCGAATCGACGGTGGACAGCGCGACTTCCGCTTCCTCCTCGACTTCATCGTCCGACGACGCGGCGGGCGCGTTGTCGTTCAGGAGCAGCGTTTCCGCGTCCGGCGCCTGCTCGTAAACCGCCACGCCCATGTCGTTGAACGTGCCGATGATGCCCTCGAGGGCTTCCGTCTCGGTGAAGTTGTCCGGCAGGTGGTCGTTGATTTCGGCGTACGTGAGGAAGCCGCGCTCCTTGCCGAGCTTGATCAGCGCGCGCAGTTTCACGCGGCGCTCTTCGAGCTCCTCGGCCGTGCCCGGCGTGCTCGTCGCGAACGCTTCCTTCAGCAGCGCCTTTTCCTTGGCGCGACGATCGCGCACCTTGGACTTGCCCGGTGCAGCCGCGGCTGCGGGCTGCTCGTCGCTCTGATTTGCGTCGTCTTCGACGGATACTTCGTTCAGCTTTTTGGTCATGGAGTTCGCCGTACCGGCTATATCGACTCGCGGCTGCTGGACGACAGCCGGTTGAACCGTGGGTGCATGAGTAGTACGTACTGCCGTTTCGTCCGCGTCGGCAGTCGTGTCCCTTGCGCTTTTCGCACTTGCCCGCTTCGCCGCCGGCTTGGCCGGCCCGGAGTCGGGTCTGGCGGCAGCCCGTGTTCTGGCTGCCGGCGCCGGCGCAGCCTGAGCAGTGCCGGCCGCGGTTTTCTTTCCTGCAGGGGCTGACGTGGCTGAAGACGTTGTCCTGGTGGAAGAAGCAGACTTGGCCGCTGTGACCTTCTTGGTCGGCTCCGTCGAGCCCTTGCCTGTTGCTTTCTTTCCGCCTGTCGTCTTTGCCATCGCGATTCTCGCCTCTGCTTGGAAAACAAACCGCTGGAAACCTTATATTATAGCACGCTGGGGAGCCCTCTCTAAGCGCCCCAGCCGCCTACAGCCCGAGCCGACGCTTCATGTCGGTTCGCTGCTGGTTCAATTCCGTCAATTCGGCCAGTTCCTCGGGGGTGAAGGTGGATTGCCGCGCCAGCCTGTCCAGCCGGTCGCAGCAGGCGTCATAGCGCATCTTGAGCACCGCTGCCTGCAGCTCCTCCCCCGCGATCCTCTCCTGCTCACGCTGCCGCTCGGGCACCGTCTCGTCTTCCGGATTCTGTAACAGCAAATCGCGGACGTTTTCATCATAGTCCAGAATTTCGCGGAAGATTTCCTCGTAAGTCGCCCCGTTCGAGGACGTCCTGAGGACATCCGACAGCAGCCGGAACTCCGCGCCGTCGCCCAGCGCGCGCGCATGATCGACGACTTCCGCGAACAGCTCGCCGATGCGCGGCAGCGCGCGCAGGGTCGCAATCTGTTCGTCGTCAAGCTGCGATGCGATGCGCGGATGCATCACCAGCGTACGCAACGCGCGCTTTTCGCTGTCCGTCACGCGGCGCCGCTCGCTGCGCGCGGGCGCCTGGCGCGGCGGCGTCGCGATGCGCGTATCGACGTCCGACAGCGCCGCGACCTCTTCGAACGGGATGTCGAGACGGTCGGCGAACATGTGCATGATCTGCGCGCGCAACGCGTTCGCGGGCAGCGCCTGCAACAGCGGCTTCGCATCGAAGAGCGCCTTCGCGCGGCCTTCCGGCTGATCGAGCGCCTTGCCGGCAATCGCTTCGTTCAACAGAAATTGCGACAGCGGCATCGCGCGTTCGACCTGCTCGGAGAACGCCTCCGCGCCGAATTCGCGCACGTAGCTGTCCGGATCGTGCTCGGTCGGCAGAAAAAGGAACCGGATCGTGCGGTTGTCGCCCGCATGCGGCAGGCAGGCCTCGAGCGCGCGCCGGGCCGCGCGCCGCCCGGCCGAATCGCCGTCGAAACTGAAAATGACCGTGTCGGTCTGGCGCAGCAGCTTCTGCACGTGAATCGGCGTGCATGCGGTGCCGAGCGTCGCGACCGCGTTCGGAAACCCGAGCTGCGCGAGCGCGACGACGTCCATGTAGCCTTCGACGACCAGCACGTACTTGCGCTCGCGAATCGCGAGCCGCGCCTCGAACAGCCCGTACAGCTCGCTGCCCTTGTTGAACAACGGCGTTTCAGGCGAATTCAGGTACTTCGGTTCGCCGCTGCCGAGCACGCGGCCGCCGAAACCGATCACCTGCCCCTTCACGTTGCGGATCGGGAACATGATCCGCTCGCGGAACCGGTCGTAGCGGCGCGCGACGCCCTGGGCGTCGGTTTTCTCGCTGACGATCACGAGCCCCGCCTCGACGAGCGACTCGTCGCGATAGTCCGGGAACGCGGCCTCGAGGTTCTGCCAGCCGTCCGGCGCATAGCCAAGACCGAAGCGTGCGGCGATCTCGCCGGTCAGGCCCCGGTTCTTCAGGTACTGGATCGCGACGGTCGCGCCGCGCAACTGCTTGCGGTAGTAGTCGCAGGCCGCCGTCATCGCATCGGACAGCGCGGTCGCCACCGATTTCGACACGGGCGCCGGATAGTCGCCGCCACCGCCTCCGCCCCCACCGCCGCCGCGCATCGACGGTTCGTGCGGCACGGTCAGCCCGACGGATTGCGCGAGTTCCTGCACGGCTTCGGGGAACGTGAGCCCCGCATGCTCCATCAGGAAGCCGATCGCGGTGCCGTGCGCGCCGCAACCGAAGCAGTGATAGAACTGCTTGGTCGGGCTCACGGTAAACGACGGGCTCTTCTCGTTATGGAACGGGCACAGCCCCATGAAGTTGGCGCCGCCCTTCTTGAGCTGCACGTACCGGCCCACCACGTCGACGATATCGACGCGGTTCAGCAAATCCTGCAGGAACGAATGCGGAATCACCGTGGGATCGAGCGAAAAAAGACAATACGACGCCCGGCGCACGCATCGCTGGGCGCGCCGGGAACGGGTTTTTACTTCGTGAGCGCGGCCTTGACTTGCGCGGAAACGGCCGTCATGTCGGCACGGCCGGCGAGCTTGCCCTTCAGCACGCCCATCACCTTGCCCATGTCCTGCGGGCCGGCCGCGCCGGTTTGCGCGACGGCCGCCTGCACCTCGGCCGCCACTTCGGCGTCCGACAGTTGCGCGGGCATGTAGCCGCCCAGCACGGTCAGCTCGGCTTGCTCCTTCGCGACCAGATCGTCGCGACCGGCGGCCTGGAACTGGCTGATCGAATCCTTGCGCTGCTTGATCATCTTGTCGATCACGGCCGTGATGCCCGCGTCGTCGAGCGTGACCCGATCGTCGACTTCGCGCTGCTTGATCGCGGCCATCAGCAGGCGAATCGTTGCCAGGCGCTCGCTTTCCTTCGCGCGCATCGCGGCCTTCATGTCTTCGCTGATCTGCTCTTTCAAACTCATCTTTCACCCGGGATGGAAACGTGAATCCGACGCCCGCGAATGGGCGTCAACACAAAAACCCGCTTGGGACAGTGTCTCAAGCGGGTTGCTCGAATCCGGCATCGGCGACTCGCCGCCTGATCGGCTGCGCGATCGCATTCGATCGCACGGAGTCCCCGGTGCGCCGCTCAGCGAACCGCGCGGCGCCCAATCGTTCAGTACAGCTTCTTCGGCAGCGTCTGGCTGCGAATCCGCTTGTAATGACGCTTCACCGCAGCGGCCTTCTTACGCTTGCGTTCTGCGGTCGGCTTCTCGTAAAACTCGCGCGCACGAAGCTCGGTCAGCAGACCGTTCTTCTCGATCGTGCGCTTGAAGCGACGCATTGCAACTTCGAACGGCTCGTTCTCTTTAACGCGAATGATCGTCATGATCCGACACGAATAAAGGTTTGCAAGGAAAGATTACTGAGTATAGCAGAGCGATTGTTCAAAGGCACGGACCCCAACCCGCCGGAACGGCGCCGGCCGGCGCGTCAGGCGCCTCGCGCATACTCGGCCGCGGCCTGCCCGGCCGCCGTGCCGGACGCCCATGCCCACTGGAAGTTGTAGCCGCCGAGCCAGCCCGTCACGTCCACCGCCTCGCCGACGAAGAACAGCCCCGGCACGCGCGCGCTCATCATCGTCGCCGACGACAGCTCGCGCGTATCGACCCCGCCCTTCGTCACCTCGGCCTTCTTGTAGCCTTCGGTGCCGTTCGGCGTCAGCGTCCAGCCGGACAGCGCGTCACCGATCTGGCGCAGCGTCTTGTCGGGCAGATCCGCGAGCCGCGCGTCGGCCGCGACGCGATGCGTGTCGAGCCACGCATGCGCGAGGCGCGACGGCACCCAGTCGGCGAGCAGTGAGCCGATCTGGCGCTTCGACGTGCGTTTCGCGTCGAGCAGATCGGCCACCGTGTCGCGCTGCGGCAGCAGGTCGACGCGGATCGGGTCGCCGGGCTGCCAGTAGCTCGAGATCTGCAGGATGCCTGGACCGGACAGCCCGCGATGGGTCAGCAGCAGGTCCTCGACGAATTCGCCGCCGCGCTTCTTGTCGCCGGTCGATACGCGCACCTCGAGCGATACGCCGGACAGCGGCGCGAACGGCGCCCAGTCCTGCGGCGCGAACGTCAGCGGCACGAGCGCGGGCCGCGTATCGACGAGCTTGTGGCCGAACTGCTTCGCGAGCCGGTAGCCGAAATCGGTCGCACCGATCTTCGGAATCGACAGCCCGCCGGTCGCGACGATCAATGCGCGCGCCCCGATCGGGCCGGCCTGCTGCGTGTCGAGCGTGAAGCCGTCGGACGGCGCATGGCGCACCGCGTCGACGACGACGGGCCGGCGCCACGCGATGCCGCCCGCGTCGCACTCGTGCTTCAGCACGTCGATGATCGCGTCGCTGCCGTGGTCGCAAAAGAGCTGGCCCTTGTGCTTTTCGTGCCAGGTCACGTGATGGCGCTTGAGCAGTCCGAGAAAGTCGCGCGGCGTATAGCGCGCGAGCGCCGAGCGCGCGAAATGCGGATTCGACGACAGGTAGTTGTCGGGCCCGGCGTACAGGTTCGTGAAGTTGCAGCGGCCGCCGCCCGAGATGCGGATTTTCTCGGCGAGCCGCGGTGCGTGATCGATCAGCACGACGCGGCGGCCGAGCTGGCCGGCGACCGCGGCGCTCATCATGCCGGCGGCGCCCGCGCCGATCACGGCGATGTCATAAGTTTCCATGGCGCGGATTGTACCCGCCCGGCCTCGGGCTCGGGCCGCCCGCAGGGGCCGTGAGCCCCCGCCTGCTATAATTTCGGGTTACGTTGACCTACCTGCGGCGCGCCCGAAACGGCGTGCCCCGCCCGCACCCATGCTCGTTCTCGGCATCGAAAGCTCCTGCGACGAAACCGGCCTCGCGCTCTACGACACGCAGCGCGGCCTGCTCGCGCACGCGCTCCATTCGCAGATCGCGATGCATCGCGACTACGGCGGCGTCGTACCCGAGCTCGCATCGCGCGACCATATCCGCCGCGCGCTGCCGCTGCTCGAGGAAGTGATGGCGCAAAGCGGCACGCGCCGCGACGACATCGACGCGATCGCGTTCACGCAGGGCCCCGGCCTCGCCGGCGCGCTGCTGGTCGGCGCGAGCATCGCGAATGCACTCGCGCTCGCGTGGAACAAGCCGACCGTCGGCATCCATCACCTCGAAGGCCACCTGCTGTCGCCGTTGCTGGTCGACGAGCCGCCGCCGTTCCCGTTCGTCGCGCTGCTGGTTTCCGGCGGCCACACGCAACTGATGCGCGTGACCGACGTCGGCGTGTACGAGACGCTCGGCGAAACGCTCGACGACGCGGCCGGCGAAGCGTTCGACAAGACGGCGAAACTGATCGGCCTCGGTTACCCGGGCGGCCCCGAAGTATCGAAGCTGGCCGAAACGGGCACGCCGGGCGCGGTCGTGCTGCCGCGCCCGATGCTGCATTCGGGCGATCTCGACTTCAGCTTCAGCGGCCTGAAGACGGCCGTGCTTACGCAGATGAAGAAATTCGAGGCGGCGAAGCTCGACGGCGAAGCCCTCGAACGCGCGAAGGCCGACCTGGCACGCGGCTTCGTCGATGCGGCCGTCGACGTACTCGTCGCGAAGTCGCTCGCAGCGCTGAAGAAGACGAAGCTCAAGCGCCTCGTGGTCGCGGGCGGCGTCGGCGCGAACCGCCAGTTGCGCGCGGCACTGTCGGCGGCCGCGGCCAAGCGCGGCTTCGACGTGCACTACCCCGATCTCGCGCTCTGCACCGACAACGGCGCGATGATCGCCCTCGCGGGCGCGCTGCGGCTCGGCCGCTGGCCGGAACAGGCGAATGCCGACTACGCGTTCACGGTGAAGCCGCGCTGGGATCTCGCGTCGCTCGCGGGCTGAATCGCGCCGCACGACACTGCCCGCCGGAAAACGAAAAAGCCGCTCGTTCGAGCGGCTTTTCTCATTGGCAGGACAAAATGCCGCAGTCGCGGCGTTATGCAGCCTGCCGCTTGTCGCGTTCGATCAACGCATACGCGCTGTGATTGTGGATCGATTCGAAGTTCTCGGCTTCGAGCACGTAAGCAACCACCCGCTCGTCCGCATCAAGACGTTGTGCGACGTCGCGCACCAGATCCTCGACGAACTTCGGGTTCTCGTATGCGCGCTCGGTGACGAACTTCTCGTCCGGACGCTTCAACAGCCCCCACAGTTCGCACGACGCCTCTTCTTCCGCGATGCGGATCAGCGCCTCGACCGGCAGATCGGCGGCCAGCTCGGCATCGATCGTCACGTGCGAGCGCTGGTTGTGCGCGCCGTACTGCGAGATCTTCTTCGAGCACGGGCACAGGCTCGTCACCGGCACGAGCACCTTCAGGAACAGGCGCGTGTCGCCGTTGCGGCTTTCGCCGGCGAGCGTCACTTCATAGTCGAGCAGGCTCTGCACGCCGGACACCGGCGCGGTCTTGTTCACGAAATACGGGAACGTGACTTCGATGCGGCCGGCCTCGGCTTCGAGCTTCACGAGCATCGACGCGAGCATCGCGCGGAAGCGCTCGACCGTCAGCGGCGCGCGGTTCTCCTCGAGCAGCGCGACGAAGCGCGACATGTGCGTGCCCTTCTGATCGGCCGGCAGACGGACGTCGAGATTCCAGACACCGACGGTCGGTTGCACGTCGCCGCTTTCGGTACACACCGTCAACGGATGCCGGACCGCCTTCACGCCCACGCGCTGAATCGGGATCTGACGGGTATCCACCGTGCTCTGCACGTCGGGCATCACGAAGGCGGGATTCATCTGGTTCATCTTGTTCAATCCTTGTAAGCCGCGCGTTCGACGACGCGCACGCCGCATCATGCGGCAGCCGGAAAAGCAACATGGGCCCGCAGGCCCATGTTTTCCGCATCAATGAAGACCGGTTGCGCCAGTCGCACCGACGCCGCCCGCAGGCGGCGCCAGCTTATGCGACGCGCTTCGCGTGGCCGGCGACATCGGCCGCCGGGCTCAGGAAGCGTTCGCGAATCGACTTCGCGATGCCCGCGCCGTCGAGGCCGCATTGCGCCAGCAGCTTCGCGTGGTCGCCGTGGTCGACGAACTGGTCAGGGAGGCCCAATTGTAGTACGGGTCGGATAACCCCACTCTCCATCAGGGCTTCCACGCAGGCCGAGCCCGCGCCACCCATCACGCAGCCTTCCTCGACCGTGACGAGGTAGTCGTGCGTTTCGGCCAGCTCGCGCACGAGCGCCGCATCGACCGGCTTCACGAAGCGCATGTTCGCGACCGTTGCATCGAGTTCCTCGGCAGCGGCGAGCGACGGTGCAACCATCGTGCCGAACGCGAGGATCGCGACGCGCTTGCCTTCCGGCTGCGACGTGCGGCGACGCACTTCACCCTTGCCGAGCGGGATCTCGGTGAATTCCTTCACCGTCGCCACGCCCGTGCCCGCGCCGCGCGGATAACGCACCGCAGTCGGGTTCGGCTGCTGCAGCGCCGTGTGCAGCATCTGGCGGCATTCGTTCTCGTCGGACGCGGCCATGATCGTCATGTTCGGGATGCAGCGCATGAACGCGAGATCGTATGCGCCCGCATGCGTCGCGCCGTCCGCGCCGACGAGGCCCGCGCGATCGATCGCGAACACGACCGGCAGGTTCTGCAGCGCGACGTCGTGGATCAACTGGTCGTACGCACGTTGCAGGAACGTCGAGTAGATCGCGACGACGGGCTTCAGCCCCTCGGTCGCGAGACCGCCCGCGAACGTCACCGCGTGCTGCTCGGCGATGCCCACGTCGTAGTAGCGATCCTTGAAGCGCTTCTCGAACTCGACCATGCCCGAACCTTCGCGCATCGCGGGCGTGATGCCGACCACGCGCGTATCGCGCTCGGCTTCGTCGCACAGCCACTCGCCGAACACCTGCGTGTAAGTCTTCTTCGCGGGCGTCGTCGACGGCTTGATGCCTTCGGCCGGGTTGAACTTGCCGGGGCCGTGATAGAGCACCGGATCGGCTTCGGCGAGCTTGTAGCCCTGGCCTTTCTTCGTCACCACGTGCAGGAACTGCGGGCCGCGCAGTTCGCGGATGTTCTGCAGCGTCGGGATCAGCGAATCGAGATCGTGACCATCGATCGGGCCGATGTAGTTGAAGCCGAACTCCTCGAACAGCGTGGCCGGCACGACCATGCCCTTCGCATGCTCCTCGAGCTTGCGCGCGAGTTCGAGCACCGGCGGCGCCACGCTCAGCACGCGCTCGACGCCCGCGCGCGCAGCCGCATAGAAGCGGCCCGACATCAGGCGGGCGAGATGGCGATTCAGCGCGCCGACCGGCGGCGAGATCGACATGTCGTTGTCGTTGAGGATCACGAGCAGCTTCGCATCTTCCGACACGCCCGCGTTGTTCATCGCCTCGAACGCCATGCCGGCCGTCATCGCGCCGTCGCCGATCACCGCGATCGAGAAGCGGTCGTCGCCGTTCAGCTGGCTGCCGATCGCCATGCCGAGCGCCGCCGAGATCGACGTGCTCGAGTGCGCGGTGCCGAACGTGTCGTATTCCGACTCGCT
>NZ_BCPP01000119.1:0-10951 GCF_016586125.1 Burkholderia sp. E168m23 | reverse complement strand
TCGAGAAGGCCGAGCAGGCCGGCGCGAAGCTGATCGACAGCGCGGTCGTCTACAAGCTCGAGACCGGGCCGGACAAGCGCATCACCGCCGCGATCTACAAGGACAAGACGGGTGCCGACCATCGCGTCGAAGGCAAGTATTTCGTCATTGCCGCGAACGGCATCGAGACGCCGAAGATCCTGCTGATGTCCGCGAACCGCGATTTCCCGAACGGCGTCGCGAACAGCTCCGACATGGTCGGCCGCAACCTGATGGACCATCCGGGCACCGGCGTGTCGTTCTATGCGAGCGAGAAACTGTGGCCGGGCCGCGGCCCGCAGGAGATGACGTCGCTGATCGGTTTCCGCGACGGCCCGTTCCGCGCGACCGAAGCCGCGAAGAAGATCCACCTGTCGAACATGTCGCGCATCAACCAGGAGACGCAGAAGATCTTCAAGGCCGGCAAGCTGATGAAGCACGACGAGCTCGACGCGCAGATCCGCGACCGTTCCGCACGCTACGTGCAGTTCGACTGCTTCCACGAGATCCTGCCGCAACCCGAGAACCGCATCGTGCCGAGCAAGACGGCCACCGACGCGATCGGCATCCCGCGCCCCGAGATCACGTATGCGATCGACGATTACGTGAAGCGCGGCGCCGTGCATACGCGCGAGGTCTACGCGACCGCCGCGAAGGTGCTCGGCGGCACCGACGTCGTCTTCAACGACGAGTTCGCGCCGAACAACCACATCACGGGCGCGACGATCATGGGCGCGGACGCACGCGACTCGGTCGTCGACAAGGACTGCCGCACGTTCGACCATCCGAACCTGTTCATCTCGAGCAGTTCGACGATGCCGACCGTCGGTACGGTGAACGTGACGCTGACGATCGCGGCGCTCGCGCTGCGGATGTCGGACACGCTGAAGAAGGAAGTCTGACCGTGCGGAAATCTACTCTCACCTTCCTCCTGGCCGGCTGCCTCGCGCTGCCCGGCCTCGCACGCGCGGCCGATTCGGCCGATCCCGCGCAGGTCAAGCGCGGCGAATACCTCGCGGTCGCGGGCGACTGCATGGCCTGCCACACCGCAAAGGGCGGCAAGCCGTTCGCGGGCGGCCTCGGCATGCCGGTGCCGATGCTCGGCAAGATCTATACGAGCAACATCACGCCCGACCCGGATACGGGCATCGGCAACTGGACGTTCGACGACTTCGAGCGTGCGGTGCGGCACGGCGTGTCGAAGAACGGCGACAACCTGTATCCGGCGATGCCGTACGTGTCGTACGCGAAGATCAACGACGACGACGTGCAGGCGCTGTACGCGTACTTCATGCACGGCGTCGAACCGGTCAAGCAGGCGCCGCCGAAGAACGAGATCCCCGCGCTGCTCAGCATGCGCTGGCCGCTGAAGATCTGGAACTGGCTGTTCCTGAAGGACGGCGTCTATCAGCCGAAGCCGGCGCAGAGCGCCGAGTGGAACCGCGGCGCGTATCTCGTGCAGGGCCTCGCGCACTGCAGCACGTGCCACACGCCGCGCGGCATCGCGATGCAGGAGAAGTCGCTCGACGAAACGGGCGGCAGCTTCCTGTCGGGCTCGGTGCTCGCGGGCTGGGACGGCTACAACATCACGTCCGACCCGAACGCGGGGATCGGCGGCTGGACGCAGCAGCAGCTCGTCCAGTATCTGCGCACCGGCAGCGTGCCGGGCCTCGCGCAGGCAGCCGGCCCGATGGCCGAGGCGATCGAGCACAGCTTCTCGAAGATGACCGAAGCCGACATCGGGGCGATCTCGACGTACATCCGTACGGTGCCGGCGGTGGCCAGCGGCGACGCGAAGCAGTCGCGCTCGTCGTGGGGCAAGCCGGCCGAGGATGGCCTGAAGCTGCGCGGCGTCGCGCTCGCGTCGTCGGGTATCGATCCGGCGCGCCTGTATCTCGGCAACTGCGCGACCTGCCACCAGATGCAGGGCAAGGGTACGCCGGACGGTTACTACCCGCCGCTGTTCCACAACTCGACGGTCGGCGCGCCGAATCCGACCAACCTCGTGCAGGTGATCCTGAACGGCGTGCAGCGCAAGGCCGGCAGCGAGGACGTCGGGATGCCCGCGTTCCGTCACGAGCTGTCGGATGCGCAGATCGCCGCGCTCACGAACTACCTGACCGGGCAGTTCGGCAATCCGGCCGCGAAGGTGACCGAGCAGGACGTCGCGAAGCTGCGCTGACGCGGCACGCGACGAAGCAGGGCGACAACAGAAAAGAGGAGGAGCACAGCACATCGGGCGGGCCCCGATGCCGGTTGTTGCAGAGCGGGGCGGGCGGCGCGGTTGGCCGCTCGCCCCGGTTCACAGGCAATCCGGTGCGTGCAGTTGCGCGCATCGTTTTCGTTGATCACACCATGACACCGAATCAACCGTTTCTCGCGTCCCAGCGCGATGTGCTGCTGCTGCTGTCCCGCATTCTGCTCGTGATCCTGTTCGTGATGTTCGGCTGGAAGAAGATTATCGACTTCTCCGGTACGATCGCGTTCATGGGGAGCGAGGGCGCGCCGGCGCCGATCATCTCGGCGGCGATTTCCGTCGTGATGGAGCTGTTCGTCGGGATCGCGATCCTCGTCGGTTTCCAGACGCGCGCGCTCGCGCTGCTGCTTGCGCTGTATACGATCGGCACCGGCATCATCGGCCACCACTACTGGACGATGACGGGCGGCGAGCAGATCAACAACATGATTCATTTCTACAAGAACATCGCGATCTCGGGCGGCTTGCTCGCGCTCTGCGCGGCGGGCCCCGGACGTTTTTCGATCGATCGCGGATAAGCGGACCCGAGGCGCGTGCATGGGGCGCGCGTCGGACGGTCGAGACTTCGAGGGGGCATCATTTTGCGACTCAAATACTTCGCATGGCTGATTGCGGCCGCCACGCCGGCGGCTGCGTTTGCACAGACGAGCGTCACGCTGTACGGCCGGATCGACGGCGGCGTCGAATACCTGAACCACATCGCGAAGCCGAACGGTGGCAGCGGGACGCGCTGGAGCGCGGAAAGCGGCGACTGGGGCACCAGCATGTTCGGGCTGAAGGGCGTCGAGGATCTCGGCGGCGGCCTGTCGACGGTGTTCAACCTGGAAACCGCGTTCCAGGTGATGAACGGCCAGACGGGCGGCGGGCGCATGTGGTCACGGCGCGCATACGTCGGGTTGAAGAGCAACACGTGGGGCCAATTGCAGGCCGGCCGCAACCTGTTCATCGACAGCGACGGCGTGTGGGAATTCGATCCGTTCGTCCAGCAGGCGTTTTCGTCGGCGTCGCTCGTGCGTGGCCGCAACTGGCAGCAGACCAGCAACAACATCGAATATCACAGCCCGGTGATCGGCGGCTTCGACGTGCAGGCGCAATACGCGTTCGGCAACCAGTCGCGCGGCTTCAACTACGGCGCGCCCGACGATTTCGGCCGCTCGGACGGGATCATGATCTCGTACCACTCGCCGGTGCTCGACGTGCGCGGCATCTACGACGAGCTGCGCGACAACAACGGCAAGTTCAGCAACGTCTTCACGGCGTCGCGCGAGTACTTCGTCGGTGCGAACGTGAAGGTGTCGAAGTTCAAGATCCAGGGGGCGTATACGCACTACCAGGCGCCGGATAGTCCGGCTGGTGTTGCCGATCGTGCCGATCACTACTGGCTCGGCGCAACCTACTCGGCGACGCCGCAGTGGGCGGTGACGGGGGGCGGGTATTACGTGAAGGTCGGCGACGGCGGCGGCGATGCGTCGCACGATCCGTCGGGGCACGCGATGATGTACGTGCTCGGTACCACGTACAATCTGTCGAAACGTACGTTCCTGTATGGGACGGTTGCGTATGTGCGCAACGGCGGGAATTCGAACTTCTCGCTGCTCGCGACGCCGCGGGATGCGACGTCGGGGACGAGCCCGATGACAGGCGAGTCGCAGACGGGCGCGTATGTGGGGATGATGCATACGTTCTGAGCGCGGGCGGTTTGCTCAGGTGAAAAAGGCACGGGCGGTGAAGTCCGTGCCTTTTTGCGTTTACGGCGTGTGCCGTATCGGCGCTGTCAGTGACGTGACGCGATATGGCCTCAACATGGCTCTTCTGCCGCTTCGAGACCAGTTCTGTCCTCGAACGTCGGTATGACGCATCGAGTGATCGGCGCGCCGTCAATTGACGGCACCTGCTGACGCTCTTGCAACGCGGGCGCTCGCGTACTGCAGTCCGATCGGCGCGCGGTGCGTCAGAACACGCACGCCTCGGTCGTTGTCAGCGTCGCAAACGGGCCTGCAAGCGTCGCATTATGGTGCGCGACAATCCGCTCGGCCGGTAGCGCGGGTGTATCCATGCAGGTATGCGCATCGGCCACGAGCACGGCGCGAAAGCCGAGATCGCCGGCCGCACGGCACGTCGTATCGACGCAGTACTGCGTCTTCATCCCCGCAATCACGATCTCGCCGATCCCAGCCGCATGCAGCCACTCGGCGAGTCGCGTGCCCGCGAAGCAGTTCGGCCGCGTCTTGTCGAACACGATGTCGCGAGCGGTATCGATCGCAAGCTCCGGCAGCAGCGCGGCCAGCGGCGCGTCGGGCGCGATCGGCGAGCCGGCCGGGCCGGTGTGACGCACGGCGAACACGGGTGTACCGCTGTCATGCGCTCGGTGAATCAGCCGGTTGATATTGGCCAGCAGGCGTTCACCGTCATGCGGACGATCGGGACCATGAAACAGCCCGACCTGCATGTCGATCACGAGCAGCGCGCGTTTCGGGGAAGGGGCTTCGGACATTGCGTTTCTCCTGAGTGGCCGATGCAGACGGAGAAACGACGAGACCCCGTCCGGAACCGGCGGGGCCTGTGGGAATCGGTGACGCTACGATCTTGCGCGCACTCGCCGCACGGGCCCGCCGAAGGCGGTCGTGCGCGTGGTCGTCGAAAGGGTGATCGTCGCGTTGTGCATTGATTGATGATGCCCGATGCGGGCGCGTGACGTCAATCACGCTTCACGAGCCGCGCATCGTCTGCTACTCAGTCCAGCGCCTTCCCCGCCTTTTCCTCCATGCAGCGAATCGCGAGCAACGTCATCGCACCACAGCCGATCGCATACCATGCCGGCGCATTCGGATTCCCGGTTGCCGCGATCAACCACGTGACGAAGAACTGCGCGAAGCCGCCGAAGATCGCGACGCCGACGCTATACACGAGCGCACCGCCGGTCGCACGCACGGCCCGCGGAAACAACTCGCCAAGCATCGCGCCGGTCGCACCGATGTTGATCGAATGCACGATCGACAGCGCGGCGATGATCGACAGCAGCGACACGGCGCCCGGCCAGCGGTTCAGCGCGATGAACGCCGGATAGATCGCGGCCATCAGCACGATGCGCGTCCACCAGACGATCCGGTTGCGCCCGAACACGTCGGACAGGTGGCCGCCGATCGGCGTCACGAGCATCAGGATCGCCCCGGCGACGCAGCCGGCCGTCATCGACAGCCAGGTCGGCAGGTGCAGCACCTGCACGCCGTAGATCGCCATGTAGAACACGATGATGTAATGGATCGACGTGCCGCCGATCGTCACGCCGAGGCCCGCGAACACGGCCTTGCCGTGATGGCGCAGCACGTCGGCGAGCGGCAGCGACGCAACCGGTTCGTCGTGCGCGGCGGCGGGCGCGGGCACCGCCGCAGGCACTTCCTCGACGGTGCGGCGCAGCCAGTAGCCGAGCGGCACGAACAGCGTGCCGATGATGAACGGCACGCGCCAGCCCCAGTTTTCGAGTTGCGCGGCACTCAGCGTCGACGTCAGCGCCACGCCGGTGAGCGCGCCCGCGAGCGCGGCGAGCCCCTGGCTCGAGAACTGGAACGACGCATAGAAGCCGCGACGATGCTGCGGCGCCTGTTCGAGCAGCAGCGTCGTCGATGCGCCGACTTCGCCGCCCGACGCGAACCCCTGCAGCAGCCGTGCGAGCACGAGCAGCAGCGGCGCGGCGATGCCGATCTGCGCGAAGGTCGGCGCGACCGCGATCGTCGCAGTGCCGAGCGCCATCAGCAGCAGCGTGAGGATCATCGCCTTCTTGCGGCCGGCGCGGTCCGCATACATCCCGATCACGAGCCCGCCGAGCGGACGCGTGACGAAGCCGACCCCGAAGCTCGCGACCGCGAGCATCAACTGCCCGAACGACGAATGCACGGGAAAGAACAGCTTGCCGATCAGGAGCGCGAAGAAGCTGTAGACCGTGAAGTCGTAGAACTCGAGCGCGTTGCCGACGGCCGCGGCCGCGATCAGCCGGCGCTTCTTCGCGGCGGCGCGGGCATCGACCGGCGTGCCGGCGAACGGAAGAGCGGACGTTTCCATGGGGTTCCCCCGGGTTGAGCGCGAAACTGCGTGGTGAAGGGCCGTCAGGCCGCGAGCCAGGCTTCGGCGACGCGGACCCAGTAGCTCGCGCCGATCGCGAGGATGTCGTCGTTGAAGTCATAGCCGGGGTTGTGCACCATGCAGCCGCCCTTGCTGCCGGTCCCGTTGCCGATGAACGCGTAGCAGCCGGGGCGCGCTTCGAGCATGAACGCGAAATCCTCGCTGCCCATCAGTGGCGCGGCGTCGGTTTCGACGCGTTCGGCGCCGAGCATCTGCTGCGCGATGTCGGCCGCGAACGCGGTCGGTTCCGCGTGATTGACGAGCACCGGGTAGCCGTAGTCGTAGTCGACTTCCGCGGTGACGCCGAAACTTTCCGCCTGGCCTTTCGCGAGCGCTTCGATGCGACGCGCGAGCAGCGCGCGCACGTCGGCGTTCAGCGCGCGCACCGACAGTTTCATCACGACGGTTTCGGGAATGATGTTGAAGGTTTCGCCAGCCTGCACGCTGCCGACCGTGATCACCGCCGCATGCTGCGCGTCGACCTCGCGCGCGACGATCGTCTGCAGCGCGACCATGATGCTGCCCGCGGCGGACATCGGATCGCGCGCGAAATGCGGCATCGCGCCGTGACCGCCGACGCCGCGCAGCGTGATCGTCACGCGGTCGGCCGACGCCATCGCGGCGCCGGTGCGGAACGCCATGTCGCCGGCCGCGCGGCCCGGCATGTTGTGGATTGCGAAGATCGCGTCGCACGGGAAACGGTCGAACAGGCCGTCGTCCATCATCGCCTTCGCGCCGCCGAAATTTTCCTCGGCCGGCTGGAAGATCAGGTTCAGCGTGCCGGAGAACTGACGCGTCGCCGCGAGATGGCGCGCCGCGCACAGCAGCATCGCGGTGTGGCCGTCGTGGCCGCATGCGTGCATCTTGTTCGCGTGGCGGCTCGCGTACGGCAGGCCGGTGGTTTCCGCGAGCGGCAGCGCGTCCATGTCGGCGCGCAGCCCGACCGTGCGCGTGCCTTGCCCTTCGCGCAGCACGCCGACCACGCCCGTCTTGCCGATGCCGCGATGCACGTCGTAGCCCCAGCCGGTGAGCAGCTCGGCGACGAGGTCGCTCGTGAGCGTTTCTTCGAATGCGAGTTCGGGATGGGCGTGGATGCGGCGGCGCACCTCGACGAGCTCGGGGGCGATCGCGGCGATGCCGGGGATGACGGGGTTCACGGCTTGCAGCATGGTGTCTCCTGTGGGGCGGGGGGAGCGTTTGACGCGCATATGACGACCAAGCATATAAATTTCTTTTGGGTACCAGAAGCTGCTAAATTGCTTTGGTGCACACCGTCGGTTGCCGCTCGGGAATACCCTGAGCCACTGCGTCGCGCCGCGCACAGGGTTTCCACGAATCACGCATTGCCCCATGAAATACCATCAGCTGAAAGCGTTCGTCACCGCCGCGGAGGAAGGCAGCATTCGCGCGGCCGCGCGGCGCCTGAACGTGTCGCCGGCCGCGCTGACGAAGGCGGTCAAGGAGCTGGAGATCGCGCTCGGCGTATCGCTCGTCGTGCGTACCGCGCGCGGCGTGCAGCTCACTGCGTTCGGCCAGCAACTGCAGGTGCGCGCGCGGCTGATCGTCGCCGAAATGCAGCGCGCCCGCGACGACATCGAGCAGGCGCAGGGCGCAATGACGGGTTCCGTCGCGGCGGCGATCACGCCCGCGGCGGCGGTGACGATCCTGCCCGACGCATTCCGCGCATTCCGGCGCCGCTTTCCGGTGGCACGCGTCAATCTGGTCGAAGGGTTTCCGGGCGTCGCGCTGCCGCGTCTGCACGACGGTTCGCTCGATTTCGCGGTGGCCGTCGTCGTGCCCGAACTGCTGGCCGCCGAGTTCGATCATGCGGAGCTCTACGCGAGCCGCTCGCTGATCGTCGCGCGCAAAGGGCATCCGCTCGCGTCGGCCACATCGCTCGCCGATCTCGTCGAGGCCGACTGGCTGATGAATCCGTCGCCGGAAAGCTCCACGCAGGTGCTGTTCAACTCGTTCGTCGCGTACGGGTTGCCGGTGCCCGCGCGTGTCGTCGAATGCCCGAGCTTCGGTCTCGCGCACAGCCTGATGACCGGTTGTGACCTGATCGCATCGATGCCCGAGCAATTGCTGCAAGGCGAGTGGGCGCGCGATCAGCTCGCGGTGCTGCCGATTCGCGAGCGCTTGCCGGCCGTATCGGTGCAGGTCGTTACGCGCCGCGACAGCCCGCTGACGCCGGCCGCAGCGATGCTGCTCGATTGCCTGCGCGATTCCGCGCGACGCAAGGGGCTGCGATGAACACATGCCCTGTGCGGATCGCGTAGTGATCCTGATGATTGCGTGCCGGGCATGCGCCGGCCGCGTGCCATTGCGGTGTGCGTCGCGCAAGCCGGTATCATAGCGACCGGCCCGCCGCTCCGGCCGGCCTCCTACTCCATCGCCATCAAGCATCCAGCAATCAGAGGCATCACATGACCAGTGCAACCCAATTCGACAACGTATCGGTCGTCAAGCGCGCGAACGTCTATTTCGACGGCAAGTGCGTGTCGCATACCGTGCTCTTCCCGGACGGCACGCGCAAGACGCTCGGCGTGATCCTGCCGTGCGCGCTCAACTTCGGCACGGATGCGCCCGAATTGATGGAAGTGCAGGCCGGCAAGTGCCGCGTGAAGCTCGACGGCAGCAGCGAATGGCAGACCTACGGCGCCGGCGAATCGTTCTCGGTGCCGGGCAAGAGCCGTTTCGACATCGAAGTGCTCGAAACGCTCGATTACGTCTGCAGCTACCTGTAAGACCCGCGCCCTGCGCGCGCGGTAAAGAAAAAGCCCCGCCGAAGCGGGGCTCGTCGCAAGCGGATGGCGCAAGGCCATCCGAAGCGCCTGTTCTCGTTACATCGTTACAGGCAGGCGTTGATGTCGCCGGCGGACGCTGCATCGCCGCGCACGCCGACCCAGGTCTTCGCACCGGGCTTCCACGACGGACGAACCATCGCGGCGGCGCCGTTCGGCGGCTGCTGGCCCGGCGCGTACACGTCGGTCGCGAGGCCGTTGGCCAGCACGTTCTGCGAGATCACCTGTTGTTGCGACTTGTCGGCCCAGGTCTTGGCGATGCACGCCGAGACATCGGGCGCGTCTTTCTGGCTTTGTCCCACGTTCTGCACGGCAGGTTCAGCGGCATGAGCAGAAATTGCCACGGTCAATGCGATGAGCGGTAAGTATTTCACGTTCACGTTATCTCCCTCGAGTCGTGATTGATTGAGTGGGATGCGCAGCAGTGCTGCGTGCAAGTGAGATCGCATCGGGCAGGCACGGTTCCGGTGATTCCGAAACAAGTTGTTAACGCGCTTGCCAAACGGCGGCTCGGATGCTGCGCATGTTGCTGCGGCGCGGCATGCGTCATGTACGGCTCGACGTCATGCGGCGCGCGGTCGGTGCGCTGCCCGGTCGTGGTGTGGTGAGTGGATGGTCGCGGCGGGCGGCATGTGCGTGCATGCCGTGCCGCGACTCTTTATCTGATGGCGAAGTGGAATGGCTAATGAATGGCCCCGTCGCATGAGCACCATGATGACAAACTTTCGTCTGGCGAATTGTTAACCAACTTTAAACGAAGGACAGCGGCGGGAGGCGATGCAGCGCGCGACGGGCGCGCGGCATCGTGCAGCGAGGAGAGGTGGGGAAGCGATGCGCGGCGGGTGCCGCGCATGCGGGCCGTGTCAGCCGGCCTTGCGCGAACTGAAGTCGCGCAGGTTGACCGGGACGACCGGACGGAAGCGCTCGCGTTTGTGTTCGTCGTCGAAGTGCTGGAGCGCCGGCTTGATCAGGTCGCTGCGCGACACGATGCCGGTGATGCGCAGCGATTGCTCGTCGGCGACCACCGGCAGGCGTTCGAGGCCGAGCATCGCGAGGCGCGACGCGACGACACGGCAGGGTTCGTGCGCCAGCGCGACGGCCGGCGCGCGGTCGGCGAACGCGGCCGAGATCGGTGTGTCGGCGCCGGCCCGCGCGCGCTGTGCATCGAGCGTTGCACGGTCGACCAGGCCGAGCAGGCGGCCGTTCTGCACGACAGGGTATGCGCGGTGCGTCTGCGTCGCGCCGAAGTATTGCGTCTCGACGGTATCGAGCGTCGCCGCGCCGTCGATCGCGACGAGCCGATCGGCCGACGTCATCACTTCGCCGATGTCGTGCCGCTCGAGCGGATCGACGCCGTATTCGCGATAGATGTGATAGCCGCGGCGCGCGATCTTTTCCGTCATGATCGAGCGCTTCATCACGACGGTCGCGAAGCCGTGCGCGACGAGCGTCGCGGCGAGCAGCGGCAGCAGCGCATTGGCGTCGTGCGT
This sequence comes from Burkholderia sp. E168m23, assembly GCF_016586125.1. Taxonomy (NCBI): domain Bacteria; kingdom Pseudomonadati; phylum Pseudomonadota; class Betaproteobacteria; order Burkholderiales; family Burkholderiaceae; genus Burkholderia; species Burkholderia sp. E168m23. Next base: position 263 of record NZ_BCPP01000119.1, on the reverse strand, counting down.
GAGGCCGAACGCGAACACGATCGCGGTGAGCGGGGCGCCGAGCGTCGCGCCGAGCGTGGCGGCCATGCACACGAGCGGCCACAGCGCCGGATCGCCGCCCGGCAGCACCGGCGACAGCACGGTGCCGAGGCCGGCGCCGAGCATCAGCAACGGGGCGAGCACCCCGCCCGAGGTGCCGGAGCCAAGCGCGATCACCCACATCACGGCCTTCACGATCAGCAGGGCGAGCGCGATCTTCAGCGCGATGTGCTGGTGCAGCAGGT
>NZ_BCPP01000118.1:0-11150 GCF_016586125.1 Burkholderia sp. E168m23 | reverse complement strand
GCAACGACAAAGGCCGCACGCGAACTCTCGTTCGCGTGCGGCCTTGTTTTTGATGCGTCAGTGCGCGGGCCGATCGGCGGGCGCTCAGTGACTCAGCACTCGCCCTTCTTCGCGTGCCCCGGCGGGCAGTGATAGCCGCCATGACCGTGATGACGCTCGCGATCTTCCCACTCGCGGCGTTCCCAGTAGCGGCGGCCGTCCCAGTAGCGGTCGCCGTGCCAGCCGACGATCACCGGCGCGGGGGCGACCACGACGGGCGCGGGGGCGACGACGACCGGCGCGGGCGTGCCGATGTTGACGTCGACGTTGACGGCGTGAGCGAGGCCGGACAGCGAAAGGCCGAGGCCGGCGAAAGCGAGGGCGATCAGCGAGCGTTGCATGTTCTTTTCCGTGGTGTGGTGATGAATGGGCCGACGCGACGCGATGGAAGCGAGGGGGACCGTTCCACCGGGGGAACGCCGCGCCGACACGAAGTAGTGTGCTGTCGCGGGACGGAAAAGGCGAGTCGTGATTATTACGGAGGATTGGCGGCGCGCAGGTGCGCGATGGACCATCCATTTGACATTGGCGGCTTGCCGGTGCGGCTGATTCCCCCGCATCGCGCAGCGCCGGCTGCGGGCATTTGACATTCGACCGCGCACGGCGGCGAACAGGTATTAACAGCGCGTTACAAAGTCACGCCCGGCGAGTCGCCGAAGCGCACTGTCCGTTGCATGAAAAGCACGACAGCCGGCGCTCGGCCGGCTGTCGTCATTGACCGGTTACAGATAGAACATCCGGTCTTCTTCCGGGCGCGGCGGATGATCGTCCTCGTCCGAACCTTCTTCCTCGCCGCTGTCCTCGTAGAACGCGAGCACCGCGTCGAGCACCTGGTCGGGATCGTCGATCACCTGCATCAGATCCATGTCTTCCGGATTGATCAGGCCCATCGGAATCAGTTGATCGCGGAACCATTGCAGCAGCCCCTGCCAGAACTCGCTGCCGACGAGGATGATCGGCACGAGGCGCGATTTCTTCGTCTGGATCAGCGTGAGTACTTCGGACAGTTCGTCGAGCGTGCCGAAGCCGCCCGGCATCACGATCACCGCATCCGAGTTCTTCACGAACGTTACCTTGCGCGTGAAGAAGTGGCGGAAGCGCAGCGAGATGTCCTGGTAGTGGTTGCCGGCCTGCTCGTGCGGCAGCTCGATGTTCAGGCCGACCGACGGCGCCTTGCCGGCGTGCGCGCCCTTGTTCGCGGCTTCCATGATGCCGGGGCCGCCGCCGGAGATCACCGCGAAGCCGGCGTCCGACAGCTTGCGTGCGATCTGCACGGCCAGCTTGTAGTGCGGCGTGTCGGGTTTGAGGCGGGCAGAACCGTAGATGCTGACAGCCGGGCGGATCTCCGACAGGTACTCGGTCGCCTCGATAAACTCTGCCATAATCGTGAACATCTGCCACGATGCGCGCGCCTTCTTGGCCGTCGCGCGCTCTTGATCTGCGAGCGAACGCAGACTCGGAATCACTTTTCTCTTGTTCATAATGCCTGAAGAACGAAATCTGGAAGGTAAGACCCTGCTATTGGTTGACGGTTCGAGCTATCTGTATCGGGCTTACCATGCGATGCCTGATTTGCGTGGCCCTGGCGGGGAGCCGACCGGAGCGCTCTACGGAATCATCAACATGCTGCGCCGTATGCGCAAGGAAGTCAGTGCAGAGTATAGCGCTTGCGTGTTCGATGCAAAGGGCAAGACGTTCCGCGACGACCTTTATGCCGACTATAAGGCAAACCGTCCGTCGATGCCGCCCGATCTCGCCTTGCAGGTCGAGCCGATCCACGGCGCCGTGCGCGCGCTCGGCTGGCCGCTGCTGATGGTCGAGGGCGTCGAGGCCGACGACGTGATCGGCACGCTCGCGCGCGAAGCCGAACGGCACGGGATGAACGTGATCGTGTCGACCGGCGACAAGGATCTCGCGCAGCTCGTGACCGAGCGCGTCACGCTCGTCAACACGATGACCAACGAGACGCTCGACCGCGACGGCGTGATCGCGAAGTTCGGTGTGCCGCCCGAGCGCATCATCGACTATCTCGCGCTGATCGGCGACACCGTCGACAACGTGCCGGGCGTCGAGAAGTGCGGGCCGAAGACGGCCGTGAAATGGCTGACGCAATACGACACCCTCGACGGCGTGATCGAACACGCGGCCGACATCAAGGGCGTGGTCGGCGACAACCTGCGCCGCGCGCTCGATTTCCTGCCGCTCGGCCGCCAGCTCGTGACCGTCGATACGTCGTGCGATCTCACGCCGCATCTCGAATCGATCGAAGCCTCGCTCAAGAGCGACGGCGAGGCGCGCGACCTGCTGCGCGACATCTTCGCGCGCTACGGCTTCAAGACCTGGCTGCGCGAAGTCGACAGCGCGCCCGCGGAAGGTGGGGGCGCCGATGCGCCGGAAGGCGAGCCGGCCCCGGTGATCGCAGCCGACGTCGTGCGCGAATACGACACGATCCAGACTTGGGAACAGTTCGACGCGTGGTTCGCGAAGATCGACGCGGCCGCGCTGACCGCGTTCGACACCGAGACCACCGCGCTCGATCCGATGCTCGCGCGGCTCGTCGGCCTGTCGTTCTCGGTCGAGCCGGGCAAGGCGGCCTACCTGCCGGTCGCGCACCGCGGCCCCGACATGCCCGAGCAGCTTCCGCTCGACGAAGTGCTCGCGCGCCTGAAGCCGTGGCTCGAATCGGCCGATCGCAAGAAGGTCGGCCAGCACCTGAAGTACGACGCGCAGGTGCTCGCGAACTACGACATCGCGCTGAACGGCATCGAGCACGACACGCTGCTCGAATCGTACGTGGTCGAATCGCACCGCACACACGACATGGACAGCCTCGCGCTGCGTCATCTGGGCGTCAAGACGATCAAGTACGAGGACGTGGCGGGCAAGGGCGCGAAGCAGATCGGTTTCGACGAAGTGGCGCTCGCGCAGGCCGCCGAATACGCAGCCGAAGATGCCGACATCACGCTGCAGCTTCATCACGCGCTGTATCCGCAGGTCGCACGCGAGCCGGGCCTCGAGCGCGTGTACCGCGAGATCGAGATGCCGGTGTCGCTCGTGCTGCGCAAGATGGAGCGCACGGGCGTGCTGATCGACGATGCGCGTCTGCACGCGCAGAGCACCGAAATTGCGACGCGCCTGATCGAGCTCGAGGGCGAGGCGTACGAACTGGCGGGCGGCGAATTCAATCTCGGCTCGCCGAAGCAGATCGGGCAGATCTTCTTCGAGAAGCTGCAGTTGCCGGTCGTGAAGAAGACGCCGAGCGGCGCGCCGTCGACCGACGAGGAAGTGCTGCAGAAGCTGGCCGAGGACTACCCGCTGCCGAAGCTGCTGCTCGAGCATCGCGGGTTGTCGAAGCTGAAGTCGACCTATACCGACAAGCTGCCGCGCATGGTGAACCCCACCACCGGCCGCGTGCACACGAACTATGCGCAAGCGGTCGCGGTCACGGGCCGCCTTGCGTCGAACGACCCCAATCTTCAGAACATTCCGGTGCGCACGGCCGAAGGGCGGCGCATCCGCGAGGCGTTCATCGCGTCGCCGGGCCACCGGATCGTGTCGGCCGACTATTCGCAGATCGAACTGCGGATCATGGCGCACATCTCGGGCGACGCGTCGCTGCTGCGCGCGTTCTCGCAGGGCGAGGACATCCACCGCGCGACTGCCGCCGAGGTGTTCGGCGTGACGCCGCTGGAGGTCAATTCCGACCAGCGCCGGATCGCGAAGGTAATCAACTTCGGGCTCATCTACGGGATGAGCGCATTCGGGCTCGCATCGAATCTCGGCATCACGCGCGACGCGGCGAAGCTCTATATCGACCGCTATTTCGCCCGCTATCCGGGCGTCGCGCAGTACATGGAAGATACGCGCGCGACGGCGAAGGAGAAGGGCTACGTCGAAACCGTTTTCGGCCGCCGTCTCTGGCTGCCAGAGATCAACGGCGGTAACGGCCCGCGCCGCCAGGCGGCCGAGCGTGCGGCCATCAATGCACCGATGCAGGGCACGGCGGCCGACCTGATCAAGCTGTCGATGATCGCGGTGGACGGCTGGCTCACGCGCGACCAGCTCGCATCGCGAATGATCATGCAGGTGCACGATGAACTGGTGCTCGAGGTGCCCGAAGGCGAGCTATCGCTCGTGCGCGAGAAACTGCCGGAAATGATGTGCGGCGTCGCGAAGCTGAAGGTGCCGCTGGTCGCCGAAGTGGGTGCCGGCGCGAACTGGGAAGAGGCACACTGACGCACCCCCGGCCAGTTCCCCGTTCCCGCGGCATATTGTTGCAGGGATGCTGAATATCGAGATGGTTTGCTTGTGGTCAACGCGCAAGCTCCCGGACAATGCATGTCAGTCATGTCATTGACGCGGGGCGCGCACCCCGCGTTCCGGATCGGCCACATCGAAGTGCTTCGAACTGCACATCGATGATGTCCGAACCGGTTAATCCACCGGGCAGCGCGGGTGCATCGCGTTTGCTTCATCCGGCGGCAGCAGTTTCGAATCGCAAAGGGGGAAGTCAGATGCATCGGATCATCATCGTAGGCGGAGGTGCCGGCGGCCTGGAACTGGCGACGCGGCTCGGCGACCGTTACGGCGCGCGCGGCAATCGTCCCGCGCGTGCGCTCGTCACGCTCGTCGACCGCAATCCGACGCACATCTGGAAACCGTTGCTGCACGAGGTCGCGGCCGGCAGCATGGACCCGTTCACGCAGGAGCTCGAATATGCGGCGCAGGCGCGCTGGCACGGCTTCGAGTTCCAGCAGGGCGAGCTGACCGGGCTCGACCGTGCGGCGAAGCGCGTCACGCTGTCGCCCCTCAACGACAGCGACGGCGCGGAGCTGCTGCCGGCGCGCGAGCTGGAATACGACACGCTCGTGATCGCGATCGGCAGCACGACGCACTTCTTCGGCGTGCAGGGCGCACCGGAAAACGCGATCGCGCTCGATACGGTCGGGGAGGCCGAACGCTTCCGCAAGCGCTTGATCGCGGCATGCATGCGCGCGGAGCACCAGGCGCCGGCGCCGAGTGCGCCGGGCGAGTCGGCCGAGCCGCGCATCCAGGTCGTGATCGTCGGCGGCGGCGCGACGGGCGTCGAGTTGTCCGCGGAACTGCGCAATACCGCGCAGGTGCTGTCCGTGTACGGGCTGCACAAGCTCGATCCCCGCCATGACGTCGGCATCGTGCTGATCGAATCAGGGCCGCGGATACTGCCGGCACTGCAGGAGCGCGTGTCGGCGGCGACGGCCGAACTGCTCGAGAAGCTCGGCGTGCGGTTGATGCTCAACGAACGTGTGACCGAGGTGGCGCCCGGGTTCGTGCATACCGCGAGCGGCAAGGCAGTGCGCGCCGACCTGACGGTCTGGGCGGCCGGCATCAAGGCGCCGTCCGTGCTCTCGCATCTCGACGGCCTCCAGGTCAACAAGCTCGGTCAGCTCGACGTGCGTCGCACGCTGCAGACCTTCACCGACGACAACGTGTTCGCACTCGGCGATTGCGCGGCCTGCGCATGGCCGGGCAACGAACGCAACGTGCCGCCGCGCGCACAGGCGGCGCATCAGCAGGCGAGTTTCCTGCTGAAAGCGATCAGCTGCCGGCTCGAAGGGCGCCCGCTGCCCGAGTTCACGTATCGCGATTTCGGTTCGCTCGTGTCGCTCGGCCACTTCAGCGCGGTCGGCAACCTGATGGGCGGGCTGATCGGCGGCAACATGCTGATCGAAGGGTTGTTCGCGCGCTTCATGTACATGTCGCTGTACCGGCTGCACATCGCGGCGCTGCACGGTTATCCGCGGATGATGCTCGACACGGTCGCGCACTGGCTGCGGCGCACGACGCTGCCGCGCGTCAAGCTGCACTGATCGCGTACTTGCATACTCGCGTGTGGCGCGGGCGGGGAATGCGCATGTCGTGCGTGTTCGCCGCCCGTTTTTCTTTTCGGTTCGCAACGATTCGGTCGCGCGACGATTCTCGATACGCGCCACCGCACGGTGATTCGGCAGGGGCGGCCCGCGCGCTGTCGCGCGATGATCGATTCGATCGCCGCCACGCGTCGTAATCGAGTCTTACACATCTGACAGTTGACGCGACAACGGATTATTGGGCATCTTGTCCGGGTTTTCGCTTGCGGCGGGGTGCCAACCGCCGCGACATCCGCACCGCCCGCCGGTGCGATGCCCCGTCATGCCGTATCCGCGAGCGTGACGGCGGCGCCCAATCGAGGAGTGCATTCATGTTGAAACCCGAAGTCGACAGCCTGGTCCCCCATGTCCCGTTCTCGCGCCGCAAGTTCATGCAGGCCGCGCTGGGCGGCACCTTCGCGGCGGCCGTGCTGCCCGTGTCGGCGCAGACGGTCACGACCGACAGCACCGGGCTGGACGTCGATACCATCGAGATCCGCTCCGGCGATGCAAGCGTGCCGGCTTATCGCGCCCAGCCGGTCGACAAGACGAACCTGCCGGTCGTCATCGTGATTCACGAGATCTTCGGCGTGCACGCGCATATCGCGGATGTCTGCCGGCGCTTCGCGAAGCTCGGCTATCTCGCGATCGCGCCCGACCTGTTCGCCCGGCAGGGCAACGCGGCGAAGTATCCGACGATGAAGGAACTGTACGACCACATCATCAGCAAGGTGCCGGACCGCCAGGTCACCGAGGATCTCGATGCGACCGTGGCCTGGGCCGGCAAGAATGGCGGCGACCTGACGCGCCTCGGCGTGACCGGGTTCTGCTGGGGCGGTCGCCAGGCGTGGCTGTATGCGGAGCACAATCCGCACGTGCGGGCCGCCGTGGCGTGGTACGGGTTCGTCGAAGGCAAGACCGACGAGATGACGCCGTTCAACCCGGTCGATCATGCATCGTCGTTGAAGGTGCCCGTGCTCGGGCTGTACGGCGAGAAGGATCAGAACATCACGCAGGCGTCGCTCGCGGACATGCGCAAGGCGATCCAGACGAGCGATTCGAAGCTCGCGCGCGAATCGGAAATCGTCGTGTATCCGGATGCCGGCCACGCGTTCTTTGCCGACTACCGGCCGAGTTACGTGAAAGGCGATGCCGAGGACGGCTGGAAGCGCGCGATCGAGTGGTTCCACAAGTACGGCGTGATGTAAACGACGGGCGGCGGCAACTACCGCAGTGGCACCGGCCGCCGCGGCGTCGGCCGCCGTTTCATCGTCGTCGCGCCGCGCGGGTGCTCAAGGATTCGGGCCGGTCGCGATCGGTCGCGACGGATCGGCGCTCCATTCGCTCCACGAGCCGGGGTACAGCGACGCGCCGTGCAGGCCCGCCACTTCCAGCGCCAGCGCGTTGTGGCAGGCGGTGACGCCGGAGCCGCATTGCAGGATCACGCGATTCGGCTCGGTGCCGGCCAGCACGGTGGCGAATGCCTCGCGCAATTCATGGCCGGTCTTGAAGCGGCCGTCGGCAGCCAGGTTGTCCTTGAAGAAGCGGTTGCGCGCACCGGGAATGTGGCCGCCCACCCGATCGATCGTTTCATTCTCGCCGCGATAGCGGTCCGGTGCGCGTGCATCGATCACGACGCGCGCAGGCGACGACACGTTCGCGAGCACGGCCGCTGCATCGACCGTCGATTCGAGCGGCGTGGCCGAGCGGAAGTCGCCGGCGACCGGTTGCGGCACGTCGGTCGTCAGCGGCTGGCCGGCCGCTTCCCAGGCCTGCAGGCCGCCGTCGAGCACCGCAACCGAATCGTGACCGAGCCAGCGCAACAGCCACCACAGGCGTGCCGCATAGGCGCCGCCTTGCGCGTCGTACGCGACGACCTGCTGGCCCTGCTTGAGGCCGCGGCTGGCGAGCAGCGTCGCGAGCGCGTCGCGGGTCGGTAGCGGATGGCGGCCGTTGGTGCCCGTCTTGCGGCCCGACAGGTCGCGGTCGAGATGAAGATATTGCGCGCCGGGGAGGTGGCCGGCCGCGTACGCGGCTTCGCCGGCGCCGGGATCGGCGAGATCGAAGCGGCAGTCGAACAATGCCACGCTGCCGGGCGCCGCGGCCAGGCGCTCGGCGAGATTGGCGGCGGAAATGAGCGTGGTGTAATGAGTGTGTGGCATGACGGCTCCCTCGAGTGCAAATGGCCTGACACTCCAAGTCTAAACAAAAAAAGACGGGCCGAAGCCCGTCTTTTCGTTTGCCGGAGGCCGGGCGGCGTCAAAGCGCCGCATCCGCCGTCAGAGGTCGCCGAGGTGGCGGCGCAGGAACTCGTGGAAGTGCTGCATCCCGTCTTCCATCGGGCTCTGATACGGGCCGACCTGCGACTCGCCGCGCGCCATCAGCGCACGGCGGCCTGCGTCCATCCGCATCGCGATCTCGTCGTCCTCGACGGCCGTTTCCATATAGGCGGCGCGCTCGGCCTCGACGAATTCGCGCTCGAACAGCGCGATTTCCTCGGGGTAATAGAACTCGACGATGTTGGTCGTCTTCTGCGGCCCGCGCGGGATCAGCCACGACACGACCAGCACGTGCGGATACCACTCGATCATCAGGCCCGGGTAGTAGACCATCCAGATCGCGCCGAACTCCGGCGGCACGCCGTTGCGGAATTTCAGCACCTGCTCGTGCCATTTCTGGTAAGTCGCGCTGCCCGGCTTCGCGAGGGCGTTGTGCACGCCGACCGTCTGCACGCTGTACCAGTCGCCGAACTCCCATTTGAGATCGTCGCACGACACGAAGCTGCCGAGGCCCGGGTGGAACGGGACGACGTGATAATCCTCGAGGTAGACCTCGATGAACGTCTTCCAGTTGTAATCGCACTCGTGCACTTCGACGTGATCGAACTGGTACTCGGAGAAGTCGAAGTGATGCTTCGTACCGAGGTTGGCGAGGTCGCGCGCGACGTTGCGGCCCTCGGCCTCGAACAGCAGCCCCTGCCAGTTCTGCAGCGGGCTCTTGCCGAGGTTCAGGCACGGTTTGTCGGGGAAGTGCGGTGCGCCGAGCAGCTCGCCTTCGAGGTCGTACGTCCAGCGGTGCAGCGGGCACACGATGTTCTGCGTGCGGCCGCGCCCGTTGAGCATGATCGCCTGCCGGTGGCGGCACACGTTCGACAGCAGCTCGATCTGGTTCGTCTGGTTACGGACCAGCACGCGGCCTTCCTGCTCGGACGGCAGCGCGAAATAATCCCCCGCCTCGGGCACCATCAACTCGTGCCCGACGTAACGAGGTCCTTTCTTGAAGAGGGTTTCGATCTCGCGCTCGAGTAGCGCCTCATCGAAATATGCAGTGACTGGAAGCTGGCTGTGGGCCGACTTCAACTGAAGCGCATCGCTCAGATTGGACATTCCCACTCCCGGTGTTAGCGTGAAAGCAGTGAACAACCCAACCATCGAAAAATCGATTTAGGGAAACGGAGAATTATACCCGGTTCGCCTCGCAAGGCTAGGATTAAGTGCCTGATTTGTGTCAATTTTTTGTCGGGCTGCCCTCGAAAGGCGCACACTGTGCGCTGGAGATGGGGCCGGAATTGTGCGCGGGCGCCCAAGACGGCAGGTCGGAAAATTCTCTTTTGCCGTAGAATGTCCGACTTGTTTTGAAATTTGACACCTCGTCCATGGCGAAAACCGCATCCCCAGGCGCCACGCCGCCCGGCAATGGCACCGAACCGTTGCCGGACAATTACGAGATGGCGCTCGCGGAACTCGAGACGCTGGTTGCCCGGATGGAAGGCGGCGCGTTGAGCCTCGAGGATTCACTGGCGGCGTATCGCCGCGGTGCGACCCTCGTTGCGTTTTGCCAACAGCAGCTCGAGAAAGTGGAGCAGCAGGTTCGCGTGCTCGACGGCGCGACGCTGAAGCCGCTTTCGTCCGGAACGGCCGCCACGGACGGCGAAGACGACGATCTATGACATTCGAACAATGGATGCGGTCCGTGCTTGACCGTGTCGAGGACGCACTCGGCCACTATCTGCCGGCTGAAACCGCGATGCCCGCGAAACTTCACGAGGCGATGCGCTACGCGGTCCTCGGTGGCGGCAAGCGCGTTCGCCCGCTGCTGTGCCATGCGGCAGGCGAGCTGACCGGTGCGACGGAGGCGGCACGCAACGCCGCGGCGGCGGCGCTGGAGATGATCCACGTCTACTCGCTCGTGCACGACGACATGCCGTGCATGGACGACGACGCGCTGCGTCGCGGCAAGCCGACCGTGCACGTGCAGTACGACGAACCGACGGCGCTGCTGGTCGGTGACGCGCTGCAGTCGCAGGCGTTCGTGGCGTTGACCGATGCCGAGGCGCTGTCGCCGGTGCAGCAGGCGGCGCTCGTGCGCGAGCTGGCGCTGGCGAGCGGCTCGATCGGCATGGCTGGCGGGCAGGCGATCGACCTGGCGAGCGTCGGCCTGAAGCTGACGCGCGAACAGCTCGAAACGATGCACCGGATGAAGACGGGCGCATTGCTGCGCGCGGCCGTGCGGATGGGCGCGCTGGCCGGCGAGACGCCGTCGGCGGAAACGATGGCCGCGCTGGATGTTTACGCGGGGGCCGTGGGTCTGGCCTTCCAGGTCGTCGACGACATTCTCGACGTCACGACCGATTCGGCGACGCTCGGCAAGACGGCCGGCAAGGACGCGGCGAACGACAAGCCGACCTATGTATCGATCCTCGGTCTCGAGGCGTCGCGCGAGCTGGCAGCGCAGCTGCGCGCCGAAGCGCACGACGCGCTGAAACCGTTCGGCGCACGCGCACAGCGTCTGGCCGAACTTGCCGACCTGGTAGTGAACCGGGTCAGCTGACGCGAAAGCCCGCCGCCGCGCACACGCTACGGTGCGTGCAAAAGAATGCGGGCGCGTTTGATTTCCTACAATGGAACGACGATGTACGACTTGCTGAAAACCATCGACGACCCGGCGGATTTGCGCCGCCTCGATCGTCGCCAACTGCAACCGCTCGCGGATGAACTGCGCGCGTTCGTGCTCGACAGCGTGTCGAAGACGGGCGGCCATTTGTCGTCCAACCTCGGGACGGTCGAGCTGACGATCGCGTTGCACTACGTGTTCAACACGCCGAACGATCGCATCGTCTGGGACGTGGGTCACCAGACCTACCCCCACAAGATCCTGACGGGCCGCCGCGACCAGATGCATTCGCTGCGTCAGTACGACGGCATCTCGGGCTTCCCGCGCCGC
>NZ_BCPP01000117.1:0-11189 GCF_016586125.1 Burkholderia sp. E168m23 | reverse complement strand
CGACCGCCGGCATGCCCGCTGTTTTGGCAGGTGCGGCGGGAAGATACAGCGCGTACGCAAGATGGTTCACGAGCCGGCCGGCGCTCGGGCCGGCGGAATGAAACGAGCGCAGCCAGGTGCCGGGCGGCTCGACCGATGGCGCGCGTGCGGCGGGCGCGGCGCCCGTTCGTTTGGCGGCAGGGGCGGCGACGGCCGGCTTGATGGTGCGTTGAACGACCTTCTTGGCGGCTTTTGGGGCGGCCGGTCGCGGCTTGCCGGCGCGCTTCTTCGGCCGCGCACCGGTCGCGATGGAAAACAGTTCGAGATGCCGCAGCCAGAGGCTGGATTTCTTCCTGGGCATGTGCAGTTTCGTGCCGGCGGCCGGCCGTGACGGGAAGAGGCGGCCGACTCCACCGTCGGATGGAAGTCGAACGGGCGCGAAGCAAGGTTCGTGCTGCCGGTGCCGCGGCAACCGAAAGGCGGCGCCCGGCGGAACGGGGGTGACGCGCATCGATTATCGGCGATGCTAGCCGCCCGACGTGACGGGCGTGCGAATCGAAGCCTACTTCGGCCCTGAAAAGGACCATGGTGCATCCGGAATCGTCCGGTCCGCCGGGCCCTGGCCGCCGGGCGTTCACCGCCCGCGCAGTCGGAAATGACGACGGCGGCGATCGAATCGTCGGATAACGCCGTTATTCAGTGATATCGTGCGGTTCGACAGAAGCGTCCAACGTTCATTCCGTTGTGAGGGGCGATATGCGTCTTGCTGATTTCATCGTACGGAACATGGAAACGATCCTGGTGCAGTGGGAAGCCGTTGTTACCGGCCGCGAGGCACATGAACTCGCAGGGGCTACGCGACCACGCGCGCGAGATCCTGACCGCCGTCGCCAAGGACATCGCGACCCCGCAAACGCGGGAAGCGCAACACGAAAAATCGCTGGGGCGCGCCCCCGAGCCGGCGAACGCCAGCGAGACGGCCGCCCAGACGCATGCCGTTCTGCGCGCCCGGCGGGGCTTCAACATCAACCAGCTGGCAGCCGAGTATCGGGCGCTGCGTGCCAGTGTGCTGCGGCTGTGGATCGACGCGTGTCAGCCGGGGGCGCCTGACATGGACGACATGATCCGGTTCAACGAAGCGATCGATCAAGCGCTGGCCGAATCAGTCTCTTTTTTTACCGAACAGGTCGAACAGGCGCGCAACCTGCTTCTCGGCATGCTGAGTCACGACATGCGCACGCCGCTGCAGACCATCCAGCTCACGGCGTCGTATCTTGCCGCCCTCAATGCGGGTGAGGAAGTATCGGAGGCCGCCGCTCGGCTGATCAGAAGCGGCGGCCGCATGCAGGGCCTTCTCGATGACCTCTGCGATTTCAATCGCACCCAGCTCGGGCTGGGCATCAACGTCGTTCCCCGCAATATCGATCTCGCACATGTGCTCGACAATGTGGTGGACGAGTTGCGGGCCGGTCATCCGGATCGCGAAATTACCGTCGATATGCGCGGCGATCTCCGGGGTGAGTGGGACGACCAGCGAATGCAGCAGTTGCTGAGCAACCTGGTGAGCAATGCCATCAAGTATGGCGCGCGCGATACACCGGTGCGGGTGGTGGCCACGACGACCGGCGATGAAGTGTTCGTCGAGGTCGGCAACAGCGGGCCAGCGATCGATCCGCGCACGCTCGACCGCATTTTCGATCCGCTCGAGCGCGGGGAAGCGCGTCAGGGAAGGAAGGGTGACGATGCCGGCTTGGGGCTCGGCTTGTTCATCGCGCGGGAAATCGCCAAGGCGCATCGCGGCCGGATCGACGCGCGGTCCGATCAGACGGAAACCGTGTTCGCGGTGCGGCTGCCGAGAGGTGTATGAAGCGGGGAGCGCGGGCCGGGGGATGATTCGCCGTCGGGCTTGCGGTCGGCGGTGGCGAGAGGCCGCTACCGGCCACGAACGGCCGTCCGACACAGCTTTTTAGATCGTCGGCAATCGGTGCGGATAAGGGCGTAGCCTTTAGCGGTTACCGTCGATCAGATCGTTCAGCAGCGCATCGAACGCGGCCTGTGCGTCTTCAAGTTCCTGCAGGGCGGCATCAAAGGTTTGCAGCGCGAACGGCGAAGGCTCGCCGCTGCCTTGCGGCGGAAATTGCTTCTGCATCGAGGCGAACGTACTCTGCACGCGCAGCGTGGCGGCCACCATGCGCTCCATCGCCTGGGTTTCTTCGGCTCGGGCCTGTTCCGGATTCATTCCTCTCTCCTTGGATGGTTTTCTTGAAGACCAGATCGTACACGCTGTGTCCGTTCTTGCCGCCCTTGGCAGAACGACTCCGTTGAAGGTTCCAACGGCACGCTGCGGGAGAAGCGATTTAATCGGGAATGATTCCGCAGTCGCGCCGAGGCCAAGATACTCATCGAGCGAGGCTATAAAATCCCGCCGCAGGTCACAACGATTGGCCGCTTTGGATAAGTCTGAAGGGCCGTCCTGGGTCGGCTGTTGCCGCCCATGTCGGGCAGCAGTCGGCCTCGACAGTCGTAGGCAATCGCTCTCAAGCAGCCATTCGAACGTCGACTGTACCTTGCCAAAGGACACACGCGTGCCAATCGTATCCGTCGCGGCACGCCACGCCCTGAACGCGAAGGCGCGAATATGGGCGTGTCCGATCGTCTTGGGACACGCACACCGGACACCGGTCGATGCCGTGGCGCTTGACCCGGAATGCGACTCGGTCGCCGCTCGCCGCTACCGATAAACGGCCCGTGGCTGCGCTGGCGGGCGACAACTAAATTGACGCGAGCAGAATCATGCGCCTGGCTGACTGTGCGTCACGCCACGAGCAGACAAACGGCAGCGTGTACCCTAGACTCTTGCCGCAATGACCATCGAGTGGCCGGAGGCGGTCAACGAGAGCATCCGAGTCAGGGACGACATCGCCTTTGTCCATTTGATCAGCATCCGAGCGAGTCCCGAAAGGTTGGGCAACCGCATGGAAGCGTTGCTGCGGCAAAGCCGCTCGGCCGTCGCGGTGAAGCCTGTGAACGATAGAAGTATCCAAGGATGCTGTATGGCGACCAAGCTGTCATTTGAAGTTCTCGAAGTTTTGGATGCAATTGACCGGACCGGTACATTCGCCGAGGCGGCCGAGTTGTTGCATAGAGTTCCGTCCACGCTCACTTACCTTGTGCAAAAGCTGGAAAGCGACATGGATGTCGAACTGTTCGATCGCAGCGGCAGACGGACGAGACTCACGGAAGCGGGTCGTGCTGTTGTGGAAGATGGGCGTCGACTTTTAGACGCGGCTCGACACCTGGAGGCCAAAGCAAAAGGCATTCGAGACAGTTGGGAATCGGAGCTTCGACTATGCGTCGATGCAATCTTGCCAATCCAGTCCTTGTGGCCGTATGTCCATGCCTTCTACGACCTGGAGATGAATACCCAGCTAAGTCTTTCCACCGAGGTGCTTGGGGGCGTGTGGGATGCCCTGGTTACGCGGCGTGCCGATCTCGCGATAGGGGCGTTCGGCGAGCCGCCGCATGCCGCCAATATTGCGGCCCGGCCAATCGGAACCCTCCGGCACGTTTTTGTCGTGGCTCCGGACCATCCACTCGCCCGCATCCCCGAGCCGTTGGAGAGCGAAACGATCGCAGGATATCGAGGTGTTGTCATCAGTGACACTTCTCGCGAACTGCAACGGCAATCTGTGGCCACCCGTGACGGACAGCCACTGGTCATCGTGCCGACGCTCGCAGCTAAACTGCAAGCA
This sequence comes from Burkholderia sp. E168m23, assembly GCF_016586125.1. Lineage (NCBI taxonomy): Bacteria > Pseudomonadati > Pseudomonadota > Betaproteobacteria > Burkholderiales > Burkholderiaceae > Burkholderia > Burkholderia sp. E168m23. The sequence continues at coordinate 7,458 of NZ_BCPP01000117.1, read as the reverse complement.
CTGTGTGAAGGTATCGCTGTCGGGATGCTGCCTGATTTCGTAGCGAAAGAACCGATACACGAAGGCAGGCTGGTCGCGCGTCGCATTGTGGGTGTGCGCGAGTTCACGAATGGCTACCTCGCTTGGCGCGAGGACAAGGTAGGGAACGCTTTAAACTGGTGGATTGCGCAACTAGACAGCACCGATCTGCTTGAACGGCTCTTGACGCCGCGTCAAGAGAGTAAAGGGCAGCCCGGGACGGCCACTTGCGCAGTCCGTTACTAAAGCGCGGCGTAACAGCCCATCAGTGCTAATGTCCGAGGATCTTCGCCGGTGCATGCAGTTGGACAGCCGAAGATCAGCTTGGCACTGAACCTTGCCGTTGAGTTGCCGAGGCATCCAATGGCTGCAGCGGATCGAACTGCGATGGTCGCACATTGCAGAGCATTGGCCGGCCATGTTCGGCCAGTTTCGGTCACTCGACGGTGCGGCCGGATTTGGTGACAATCAGCCGTTCTGCTCGTTTAGGCACGTAGACCCGCGATGAATCTCAACGAAAGATTAGTCGAAATAGCCCGCCAGTCGTCTTGGTGTATGTCTGCGCTGTCGGCCGCACGTGCAATGGGCCTGAAATCCTGGTGCATTGGCGCAGGGGCCATTCGTAATTTGGTCTGGGGCTCGCTTCACGGATATGTGACTCCGACACGCCCAGCCGACGTCGATTTGGCCTATTTCGACCCGTCCGATTTGTCGTCGATTCGCGATGCCGAAATCCAGCACAGCCTCACGGCGCAATGTCCCGAAATTCCGTGGGAGGTCACGAATCAGGCCGCTGTTCATCTCTGGTTCGAGAGCGCCTTTGGGCATCCGGTGCCCCCCTTCAGTTCACTGACCCAAGCCGTTGCGTCGTGGCCGGAGTACGCGACGACGGTAGGATTGACTTTGCTCGGTGACGGGACAATTGATGTCTGCGCACCATACGGACTCGACGACCTTTTTTCCATGGTGGTACGACGCAATCCTGCGCGTGTCAGCATTGATACCTATCTTCGGCGAATCCAGCAGAAAAGATACAAGGACCGCTGGCCCCGTGTGACCATCATCGTTTAGAAATGCCGCAGGCAGTCAAGGGGCGTGTTACCGACGGAAATCGACCATAGATGGTCAATCGACGCGAGAGGATTCCCGAATGCCCACAACAGCGTTCGTCGTTGATGTTCCCGCAGCCGAATCAACAGTAGCCGACCTTCGGAGCCGGTTTGATGCTACCTCTGATCTCGGCGTGCCGGCGCATATCACGGTTCTGTTTCCCTTCATGCCGCCTGACGAAATTACGCCCGATGTCCTTCGTCAGGCGCAAAGCGCGTTGAGTGTTGTGCAACCGTTCGAATTTATGTTGAGGAAGGTCGAGCGGTTTGCGGTCACCACTTATCTTGCTCCCGATCCGCCAGAACCGTTCGTCGCCTTGACGGCTGCGTTGGTCGAGCGCTTCCCCATGTTTCGTCCCTATGGTGGCGCACACGATGGCATCGTTCCGCATCTGACTGTCGCGCATGGCGATGCTGCGACAGCGCATTTGGCTGCCGTCGAGCTCGAGCATCGTCTGTCTGCGCGGGACGCGATTCGGACGTGCTGTAGCTCGGTCGCTCTGCTGGAAAACTCGTCGGGTCGCTGGAGGAAGATGCACCTGATTGATCTTCCAAATGTCTGCGTATAGTGACGATCGACCGCAGTCCGGTATGGACAGTTCCATGGCACTAGGCGTCTGGCCCACCTGAAACGAATGGCCGCTTTCTAGAAAACCGACCGTCCGCTCCGGGTCGTGTTACGCCTGTTGCATCGCGCGGCCGCCCAGCGATGTTCGTCGCGCTCATGCGTCGGGCGCGAGGCGGCCATTTTGAGACATTCGACAAAGTTGCTGGGATCCCAGACAATCGGACCGGCCCAATCTCATTGTGGGGGGAAGGTGTCACTGCAGATCGATAACGAAAGCTACATGAGTCGGCTGAGAAAGAAGGTTGGAAGCGATCTGATTTTGAGTCCGTCCGTTGCAGCTGTGATTCACGACCATGAAGGCAAATTGCTGCTTCAGGAGAAGTCGTCTGGAGAGGCGTGGAGTCTTCCCGCTGGTGGAGTTGAACTGGGCGAAAGCCCGCAAGAGGCCATCTTCCGCGAGGTCATGGAGGAAACCGGATATGTAATCCGCATTCACGGCATTCTCGGCGTGTTTGGCGGACGACTGTTTCGATACACGTATCCAAGTGGCGACCGCGTCGAATACGTAGTGACTTTGTTCCAATGCAAAATCATTGATGGCTCAGGGATACCAAGCGATCCTGAAACCACGTCAACTCGATATTTTGGAAGGCATGACATGCCGGAACTGGCGCTCCCGTATCCGAAGGACGACTTGTTTCTCCCTTTCTAAGATCACAGCGGATGCCGTTGCGGTTTCACGTGCTGCCAGATTCGGCCAGAAGCGGTCAGTCAGCGAGGCAGTATGAATTCGCGAAAGTTTTGATCCGAAGTATTGTTGCAGTGCGCTTCTCCATCGTCCTTACCTCCACCTATGTCACCTTCTGTTGACGAACTTCTCGCACTTGATGTACTGACGTTACGTGAGCACACTGAGCGAGCCGGCGACGCCTTCGACGTAGACGAGCATCGGGCGAAATTGTGCAAATCCTTGGAGATCAATGAGCTGTGCTACGTGCGACGGGACGGCAAACTCGTGGCTTATGCAATGCTTCGGCCGGAAGCAGGAGCGTGCTGGTTCGTTGGTGCGTTTGGTACTCATCCCTTGCATCGGACGTATACCGTAGTAAATGAACTGTTCGCGAAGATTGCGACGCTGGCGAGCGAACGACGGATCGGTGAGCTACGAAGCCATGTCTACAAGACCAACCGGTTGTCTATCGCGTTCCATCGCAAGCTTGGGTTTGTGGTGACTCGTGAAAACGAAAAGGGCTTCGAATTCTCCACCACACTGGATGAACTCGCCACGAAACCGGCGGTGCGGCGTGCTACCGCCAGGGCGACATCCCGTTCGGACTAGCGCTCAGGGCCACGCGTATTCACAGGCGCAACCACAAGCGAGTGCCCCGAGTACCCGAACAACTTCCGCGAAGCTTCGGGCATCAGGATGCGGACGTTGCCACCTTCATGAGGGGCCGCTTTCGGACCATGTGACTGTCTCGTGTGGGTCGGCGGTAGCCCATCGCGTCGAGTTGAATCCGCACCCAACACCGGACATTGGATCGGCGGGACTGAATCGGCGACAATCTATTGAAACCAAGTGAAACATCGACACAGGGGGCGCTGGTGTCCATCAATCGGGGCGAAACGGAAAGCACCTTCCCAACGCTGACAACTTCCCGGCTGTCATTGCGGGAGCTTTTGCCCAGCGACGCACCATCGCTGTTCGCGATGCACGGTGACGCTGAGGGTATGCGCTGGTTCGGTACCGATCCGATGACCGATATAGGCGAGGCTGACAAGTTGATTCAGGTATTTGCCGACTGGCGGCGCAGTGGCTCTGGCGTCCGTTGGGCTGTCGAGAGACTTTCGGACGGCCATTTACTTGGTACGTGCGGCCTCTTCCGATGGAATCGAAATTGGCGAAGCTGCGCCGTTGGCTATGAGCTAGCTACGTTTGCGCGTGGCAAGGGATACATGAACGAAGCGCTTTCTGCCGCGATCGATTACGGTTTCGACACGATGCAGATAAACCGTATCGAAGCCCAGGTCCACCCTCAGAACGCATCCTCTATACAAGTGCTGGAGACGCTGGGCTTTGTCCGTGAAGGGTATCAGCGTCAAGCCGGGTACTGGCGTGGTGCCTATCATGATCTCCTGCAGTTTTCGTTGTTACGTTCTGATTGCCTACGTCGTGGCTAACGAGCTGGTCAAAGCCCTCAGCTTCGCCGCATGAGCTGACCGTACCGGGTCGATCTGCGCCGGTCGCGCGTCACGGGGCGGCGGCCGGCCGCGTTCGGCCAGAAGCCGCCTTTCGTGCTTCGCCACCCGGCGTGTGCGTCTACTTGTCATCCCGAATCAGCCACGCTGACGCACGATTGAGCGCGCATGGCGCCCGACCGTTGTCACCGAAAGCTTCTGTCGATGGGCGAATTTTGTCCGGCCTAAAATCCTCTCGATCGATGTACGGGCGGGTCAAAACCGATGGAGCGCCGAGTGACGGTCATCGCACAACTTTCCGATATTCATGTCCGGCCTCACGGCGTCCTGTATCAAGACGCCGTGGATTCCAACGTCATGTTTTCGGCGGCCGTCGATTCGCTGAACCGCATTCGACCTGAGCCAGACCTGGTCGTCATCTCCGGCGACCTGACGGACGAGGGCACCGAAGACGAGTATCGAAAACTTCGTGAACTGCTCGTGGAGTTGAGGCGACCGTTCGTGGTTCTGCCGGGCAATCACGACGACCGTGGCAATCTGCGAGCCGCGTTCCCGGATCACGCGTGGCTTCCGGACGAGGGCGCACTCTCGTTCGCGCTGGACGTGGGCGAACTACGCCTCGTGGCGTTGGACACCTCCGTTCCAGGGCTACATCACGGTGACCTGGACGCCGAAACCCTGGCGTGGCTCGACACTGAACTTGCCGAGCATCGCAATCGGACCGTGGTTATCGTCATGCACCATCCACCGTTCATGACCGGCATTCCTTATCTGGACATCTACGGATTGCGAAATGCCGAGGCCTTTGCCGCGGTTCTGGCGCGCCACGACAACGTAGATCGCATTCTTGCCGGGCACGTCCACCGGTCGATGCAGACACGTCTTGGACGCGTTCCGGTACTCACCTGCCCGAGCACGACCACTCAGATTGCGCTGCGCGTTGAAGCGGACGCGCAGCCCGCTTCCTTTCTCGAACCCCCTGCATACATGCTGCATCGCTGGGCAGGTCGAGGTCAGCCAGCGGTTTCCCACTTGTGTTACGTGGGGCACTTCGAGGGCCCGTTCCCTTTCGCGTAAGCGCCCCGTCAACACATGGCGGTCGATGACGTACGAGGCATCGGCACGGCATGGACGGGCAATGACCGCTTGCGACCTCGGAGCACGTGAGCTCATCAGAGTCGCCCACCGGCGCAGCGCATTGCCGCGCCGGCAGGCTTTCCGCCCTCAATGCGCATCGACGAGCCGCGGATCGATATACGCGTCGACGTCCTGCGACTGCTTGTACACGGCGTTACGCACGTTGAACGCATTCGCGTTGCGCGTCGAGCCGTAGATCGAATCGAGCCCGTCGCCCTTGCGGAACGCACGCTTCGCGGCCGCCTCGTCGAGCAGATGCGTGCCCTTCAGCAGCGGAAGATATTGCGCCGGCGCGAGCCCGACACGCGCCGACATGATCTTGACCGCATCGGCCTGCGTCTTCGGATCGTTGATGTACGCGACGCAGCGATACCAGACCTTGATCACCTTCGCCCAGTCGGCGCGACGCGCGGCGAGACTCGCCGGCGCGACAGTGATCGCATCGTAGATCAGCCCCGGCGCATCCGCCGACGTGAAGATCGCCCGTGCGCCCGGCGCGCGCTTCAACGCCTCGCCGGCGTTCGGCTGCCATGCGGCCACCGCGGCGATGTCGGCCGACGAACCGAGTACCTGCGGCAGCTCGTTGGTTTTCGCATTCACGAGCGTGACGTCGCCGTCCTTGAGTCCGTGCTTCTGCAGCGCGGTTTCGAGCAGCAGATGGTCGACCAGGCCGAGCTCGACGCCGATTTTCTTGCCCTTCAGCGCCTCGACGGTGCGCAGCGGCGGCTTCGCGACGATCATGTCGTTGCCGGCCGAGTAGTCGGTCAGCAGGATCATCACGTTCTTCGCGCCGGACGCGCCCGTTACCAGCGCATCGCCGTTGGTCGCCGCGACCGCATCGAGCTTGCCCGCGGAAAACGCGTCGAGCGACGCCGAATAATCGAACCATTCGAAATCGACGTCGACGCCGGCCTCCTTGAACCAGCCCTTGTCGAGCGCGACCTGAAACGCGACCCAGCCGGGCCAGTCGCTGTAGCCGATCTTCAGCGGTGCGGCAGCGTGCACGGCAGGCGCCGCCCATAGCGTGGCGGCCGCGACGGCGGCGCCCAATGCATGACGGATGAAACGGAAGGACGGCAGGTGGCGAAGCGCCGGGGCGGGACGGGTCATCGTTGTTCTCCAGGAGACCGGGATCGGGATCGTCGATACGGACCGTGCGCGAGCACATGGTCCGGCTGCGTGACCGGTTCCTGCGGATGCGGAACGGACGAGCGGCCACGGAGAGGCGCGACGGCCGTTGCCATCGCCAATCTCCCGGGCTTTTGTCCCGCCGTGTAGCACGCGTGCATCCGGTCTTGCGACCGGACGAACTCGCGCCGGGCTGCTCTTGGACCAGACGTTCGATGATGAACCGGAACCCTAGCACCCCTAAGATGCGACGCCGCCGCACCTCTCGGCGTCATGCCGAGCGAGAAGCGTGCCAACGGCGCGCGGCAAGGCGATTCAACGGCGGCGGGTGGCGCGCTGAAGTTCGATGAAGCGGGCGGCGAACAGCGCGTGCAGTACGCGCCGGAGCAGGTCGAGCTTGTTCATGAAGGATCGGATATGAGGTGACGGTGCATGGGTTCAGCAATGCCCATGCCATCACGCATCGGCCGGTGGGCGAGCACGCGACGCGCACTGCACCGGTGCGCGCTTGCGTGCGCATGGTGCGCCGCGCGCCCGCCGCGAGGGCAAGCGAATGCGTCGGTCATTCGGATGTCGCGCGGCATCGCGCCGCCGGGCCGCGTCGTGCGGTCATCGAGCGGCGGCTGGCACGCAACTCGCTTATTCGATGCCCGAGAGGTGCGAAGCAATTTGCATCATCTTCAGGATCGCTAGGGTTCCGGTCGTGCGGCGTGTGCCGCGCGATGCCTGGTCCGAGAGCAATCCGGTCTTGCCTTCGCCTCGACGAGAGGAAACGGCGAGGCTCCACGGAGGGATAAAAGCCCGGGAGGTCGCGATGTCGTTCGGTCGCCCTCTCACGCCTTTTGTCCAACCGATCCCGGAGCCGCCATGTCGCCGAGCCCCCAAGCCATTCTTGCCCCGCCGCCGCACGTCGCGTGGGAAACGCTGATTCCCGCCGGAACCCACTGGTCCGGCATCCTGCGCCGCGGCCTCGCGCTGCGCATCGTCGACGTCGACGGCGGCGCGAACCTGTCCGCTGTCTTTCATCGCCAGGAAGACCTGCTCGAACGCTACAACATGGCCGACACGCTGAAGGCGCAGCACACCGCGCATCTGACGCGCGGCCATGCGCTGTATACGGACATGGGCCGCGTGATCGCGTCGATCACGGCCGACACGCTCGGCTGGCACGACCCGCTCGGCGGCGTCGGCGATGCGCGGCTGTTCGCGCACAAGTACGGCACGTCGTCGTACCAGGCCGATCGCAACGCAATGATCCGCAACGGCCGCGACAGCCTCGTGCTCGAACTCGCCAAATAC
>NZ_BCPP01000116.1:0-11254 GCF_016586125.1 Burkholderia sp. E168m23 | reverse complement strand
AAATGAAACCAAAGCCCTTGGTTTCGTTGAACCACTTGACGGTACCGGTATCCACAAATACTTCCTTAATACAAATAATTGAACATGCGCCCGCGACGGGCACAGAAAGAATCAAAGAGGGAGAGACCAACGACTGCCGCACGGTGTGCGGCCAATGATGAGCAATCGAACTTCTTGACGACTTCGGTCTCGGACACTACGCGGTAGCGGCCGTTTCGTCAAGTTATTTTGATGCGGCGCACAAGCGCAAATGCTCCTGCGCCTTCTGCGGCAAGTGTTGCCGGCCAATGGAGCCTGTCTCGATATGCCCCTGATTTTCCGCCGGCTTGCGCGTTTTTACTGCGGCTCTGATGCATTCGGTACCGAGCATGAATTGTGGCGGTCGCGCCGAGTTGCCTACGGGAGCCATACGTCGCTCGCCAACCTGCCTCCCCTGACCTCGCGCGATGGCCAGCCGCTGCCGCGCCGCTAGTCGAACGGATTCAGCAACCGGACGCCAGTGCGAGCGAAATCGTCGACGTTGCGCGTGACGACCGTCAGATCGTTGATCAGCGCGGTGGCCGCGATCAGCTTGTCGAGTTCGTGCGTCGGATCGGGCACCCGCAAATGCCCCCACATCTGGCTGGTCTCGATATCGACCGGCAGGATGTTCGGCGCATAGCCCGACAGGATCATCGCGATCCAGGCCTCGAGCGCCGACGCCTGGCTATGATCGCCGCGATGACGGATCAGGTCGACGCCGCGCCGCAACTCGGCCACCGTCACGACGGACAGGTAAAGCGGGCTCGCGTCGGCTTCGGCCTGCCTGAAGAACGCCCGCACGCCGCGATTGGTTCGCCTGCCCTTCCTGATTTCGCTGATGACGTTCGTATCAATCAAAAACACGCCTGACCTCGCCTGAATCCTGAACACGTTGGAAATCCGCGTCCTCGCCCACCTCCGGCATGCTCAGCAGCACTTGAGCAAATGTCCGCCGCTTCGGCCGGCCGAGCGCTTCGGCCAGAATGGCTCGATGTTCGGCCTCGGCGCTCCTGCCATTGGCCGCCGCCTGCTCACGCAGGCTTTGAACGATAGTGTCATCCACGTTACGCACCAGAAGATTTGCCATGAGTACCTCCATCCAGATTTGCTATCAATGATAGCATCACGAAGGCAAATTGCAAGCATTGCTATCATCTTCGTGACCGGACGGACCCTGGAGTCGGCGTGAGCCAGCCGCAGCGGACGGCATGAATCCATCCCCGTCCCGCCGCTGGCCCGACGCATCGAACTGCTGTCGCTCAAGGTAAGCCGGCGCGGGACGATGGGGAAGCCGGCCGGATGGCCAGTCGAGCGCATCGATCACGACGCATGTCCGGCCGGCGAGGAACGGGATTTGCGGCGCAGGCGCCGTTGGCGACATGGGCTGCGAGCACGGACATCGCACCGATTCACGCTGAAACATCGTGTTGCACACCGGGCCGCGGCCGTCGCGATCGTTTGATACCATCGAATCACAAGACCGGCGATCGAACGCCGTGCGAAGCGCGCAGAAGACCTTGCATCGACGCGGACCATCCGTGCCTGAAATCCCGATCCAAGACACGAGACGCTCTTCAGTGGACTTTGTTACGCCAGCTCTGCAAACCCTGTTCTCCCCGACACCCGACAAACTCTACTTCCCGGCATGCCTTGCGGCCGTGGCGATCATCGCGTGGCTCGTCGCCCGACACGTGCCGTTCTATCGGTCGGCCGTCGACAAGTCGCTGTCGATGCGCTATCGCAATCTCGACGGTTTCCGCGGCATCCTCGCCACCTCCGTGGTCTTCCATCACTTCGCGTGCAACCAGGCGTTGCTGTCGACCGGCGTCTGGGGGGCCGGCACCGATTTCCTGCGCAATCTCGGGACGATTCCGGTCGCGATGTTCTTCATGGTCACCGGGCTGCTGTTCTGGGAACGCGCATGCAGAGGCACGCTCGACGTGCGGACCTTCTTCGTCGGGCGCGTGCGACGCCTCGCGCCGCTCTATCTGTTCTACGCGGCCGTCATCGTCGCCTGCACGCTTTACTGGTTTCCCGGCAACGCCGTCGGCGCACCAACGCAGTTGCTGGCCGACCTGCTCAAGGCCGTTTCGCTCGGCTGGTTCGGCGCGTTCCCGATCAACGGAGCGGAGCGGACGCCCTATCTGAGCGGCGTCTGGTGGACCCTCGCGTACGAATGGCGGTTCTACGTCGCCGTCCCCTTTCTCGCGTGGTTCGTCGCCACACGTGCGTGGCGCAAGCTGCTCGCGCTCGCGATCGTCTCGGCCTGTGCCGCGTTGTTCGGGCCGCCCGGCGGCATGGCACTGCTGTTCGCGTTCGGCGCCGTGGCCTACGAGGTGTCGCGGCACCCCGCGATCTGCGCGCGGCTCGCCACGAAACCGGCGGCGACCGTCGCGCTGCTGATTCTCGCGCTGTCTCCGTCCCCGACCGAACGCTATTCGATCGAAGGCGCGCTGCCGCTGCTTCCGGTGTTTCTCTGCATTGCATGCGGGAATACGTTCTACGGTGTACTGAGAACCCGGCCGCTCGCGTTGCTCGGCACCGCCAGCTTCAGCATCTACATGATCCACATGGTGATCGTGTACATGATCGTCCACGCAGTCGACAAGTTCGTTTTCCCGATCAATTCCGTCGGCGATTCAGGCATCTGGGCGCTCGCGCTGGCGTGCGCGCTGGTTGCCGTCTTGTGCGCGCTGCTGACTTACCGCTACGTCGAGCATCCGTTCATCGCAAGACGCAACGACGCACGCCCGGCACGCCGAGCGGCCGAGCCCGCTCGCGAGCGCCAAACCGTCACGCTGTGACCCACCTTCGGTTCAAGGCTCAGAAGCGATACGAGATGCCGATCTGCAGGACCGGATACCACCGATAGCGCGACATCATTTGCCGCAGCGAATCGAGCCCGCTTGCGACCAGTACCTGGCTCTTCGCCGGTCCGGCCGCCGCGGCGAGTTCCGGCGACAGCGTGTACGAACATTTCGGCATCCCGTACGCGACGCCGATATCGGCGACGAACCCGAGCCCTTTCGACGCCGGTCGATGTCCGTAGCCGATTCCGACATACGGCATCACGGTCGGATAGCGCGCTTCCGCGACCGCATACATACCCGGCAGCGCCGGATAGCGCTTGCCGCCGAACACGTAGGTTCCGTTGGTCGGCACCGACACGCCGTGAAGTTCGTCGTCGTTGAAGCGCAGCCCCAGCGTCGCGCGGAAGCCGCTGCCTCGCCACGGGAAGATGTCGGCATAGATGCCGCCCTGGCGCAGCTTCAGGTCGTCCTGATAGCGGTTGCCGGCCACCGTGAAATCATGCGTCAGATTGATCGCGTTGAAATCCGCGTGCGCGCCCAGCATCGAATTGAAGCTCACGGCCGCTCCGATGCCGACGCCCTGCGTGCCGCCCTGCAGGTAGATTTCCTGCGCGTGCGCGCTCGCGGCGAACACCACCGCGACCGCTGCCCATTGATTCACTATCGTTTTCACGGGCGCCTCCCCCGACATGTGCCGGGCGCGACGCCACGTACATGCGACCTTCGTCGCGATGCGCGATGCGAACCCCGGCACGACACCTTGCAAGCACGCTTGCTGTTCGACGGACCGGGGACGCGTTGCGCGGTGCGCATGACCGATACGACATGCGCTGCGCATGCACCGTGGCACACGGCGCGCGCGACCCGATCCGATTCCCCGTTTGTTTCGATGTCGTTACATGCCGCGGAGGCGCGGATCGTTCTGGCGAAATTCGTCTGCGCCGGCGGCATCGGGTGAACCGCAAAGCGCGTGCCATGCGGCGCTGACCGAGGCGGAAAAAGCGCCATCCGTCGGGACGGGTCGTGGCGGGAATCGCAATCGACGGGAAATGTTTCAGGAACGTATCCGTATTCGGCACGCGACGCCGAAACACGCGATCGTCGGCATCTGGCGTCGATCGCAGAATGCAGGTGGAAAGAGGCTGGACGGCCGTCAGCGCAGGGCGGTCGCCGTTGCGATCAAGCGTGCGCCGATGGATACGTTGAAAAAGCGTTGCAAAAGTGCGACCTCGTACCGGTCGCACGCGACGCCGATGCGCTATCCCGCGTAACGAGACAGGGTGAATACCGATGCGTGCGCAAGCATCTTGTCCGTCGATGGATCAATACATGATTCGAAACGACGGCAATGGACCGACGGGCACATCGATTACTAGATGACCGGACAGCGGCACTTTTAACCTTATTGACGAGTGCAATTTCCGTGTCTCATTGCGTGCTCCACCGTAAAGCAAACCGAATCACGATGCACGGATTTACGAACTCCCCGTGGCGACACGTGAGCCGGGGTGTCTTGGTACAATCCGTCGACCAAGAGCAAGCCGATTTGGCAAACAGCCTGACCGCTAGAAAACCGCTGGCGAGGCAGCGAGTCTCTAGTAATTCGGGGATGCCAGCGGCAATTAATTAGACCAATCGAATAGCGGGGGAAATTGTGAATCGATTTGCACTTCTTTTGTTGGCTGCAACCGTGGTAGCAGGTTGTAATTCGAAACAGTCGGACAACATTCAATCGTCCGCGGCGAGTCCCAGCGCGTCTAGCGACAGCACCCCGGCACAACAACCGTCACCGCCAGTAGTCGTCGCGCCTGCGCCTCCACCCCCTTCACACCATTACGCGATGAGTCAGGACGGCACGTATGGTTACGAGCCCGCGCTCAGTGAAGACGACGTGAGAGCGGGAAAAGCGACAAAGGCGCTTGTCATGATGCGCTATGTCGGCGTGAGGGACGGTAGTTATATTCTGCTGCTGGTCGACGAGGACAACCCAAATATTTCGAACCGCATCACGTGCCAAGCTCCGTGCAATTTCGCCAAATCGCAAACCATGGCAGGCGACTCGATTCTGAAAACTGAAACACTGCGCGTTGTACCTAATTCGCTTATCGGCGCGATGATCGAAGACGCGATGTCCGGACAACTGACTCCCTATGGTCAACGTACGTCCGCGTTGACCCCATCGACTTTGCCCGTGGCTCAATCGCCCGCCAACCAGCCCGCAAGCGATGCGACGACATCCCCGCTGCAACAAACGAGCTTCGACTGCACCAAAGCGAAGTCCATTCCCGAATTTTTGATCTGTCACGATGCAGATCTTGCCGCTGCGGACCGGGATCTCGCAACGACTTACCAACAAGCCAAAGATGCCGTCATCGACAAAACTGCGTTTGTTGAGCGAACGCGCAAACAGTGGAATTTCCGAGAAAAAAATTGTCGCGACAAGGAATGTCTGACATCGTGGTATGCATACCAGAAACGCATACTGGCAAAGATTGCACAAACTGGTGATGTCACTGCTCAAGACAACTGACGCACCCTAAGTGAATCCGAAGCCCGCTCGCCTGAGTGGGCTTTTTCGTGCTTACTACTGCCGGCACCATCAAGACACGTTCAGTTGCTGCCTCGTGATGTAACCAGCCCTATCCGACGCCAGAAACACGGCTGCCTGTTCGATCGTCTCCTTGAACACCCTTGATCGCCCTCGCGCCGTCTGTTGGACGAATCGGCGTCGCGCAGGCCGGCCGCACGATAAGGACGAATTGCGGCGGGTCACGGATAATTGTCATCGCCACTTTGTGACAGTCAATGCCGTCGCGCGACTTCCCGATGACCACCGGAATCGGTACCATCGAGCGCTCGAAGTCCGGCACGCGCCGGGCTTTTCGCACCACCCATTTCGCCATGTCCCGGGAACCCACACATTCCGTGCTGCTCTGGATCGTCGCCGCTGCGTTCTTCATGCAGTCGCTCGATACGACGATCGTCAACACCGCGCTGCCCTCCATCGCCCAAAGCCTGCATGCGTCGCCGCTTGCGATGCAGCCCGTCGTGGTCGTCTACACGCTGACGATGGCGATGCTCACGCCGGCCTCCGGCTGGCTCGCCGACCGGTTCGGCACGCGCCGCGTGTTCTCGGTCGCGATCCTCGTGTTCGTGCTCGCGTCGATCGGCTGCGCGGCGTCGCATACGCTCGGCCAGCTCGTCGTCGCGCGCGCCGTGCAGGGCATCGGCGGCTCGATGCTGCTGCCGATCGGGCGGCTCGCCGTGCTGCGCCGCGTGCCGGGCGAACAGTACGTCGCGGCGATCGCGTTCGTGTCGATCGCCGGCCAGCTCGGCCCGATCGTCGGGCCGACGCTCGGCGGCTGGCTCACCCAGGCGATTTCGTGGCACTGGGTGTTCATCGTCAACGTGCCGGTCGGCGTGGTCGGCTTCATCGCCGTGCAGCGCTACCTGCCGCACGACCAGGCGACGCAACCGCCGCCATTCGACTTCGTCGGCTGTGCGTTGCTGTCGGCCGCGATGATCGCGCTGTCGCTCGCGATCGACCCGCCGATGTCCACGCACCGCGCCGCGTGGTCGGCCGCGCTCGCCGGGCTCGGCCTCGCGAGCGCGCTCGCGTACCTGCCCCATGCGCGGCGACGCACGCAGCCGCTGTTCCGGCTCGGGTTGTTCCGCGAGCCGAACTTCGGCTCGGGGCTGCTCGGCAACCTGCTGTGCCGGATCGGCACGAGTTCGGTGCCGTTCATGCTGCCGCTGCTGATGCAGGTGCAGCTCGGCTATACGCCGCTGCGATCGGGGTTGATGATGCTGCCGGCCGCGATCGCGGGCGTCATCGCGAAACGGTGGATCGCGCCGCTCGTGAAGCGCTTCGGCTATGCGGCGTTTCTGGTCGTGAATACGGGAATCGTCGGCTGCGCGATCGCGGGGTTCGCGCTGGTGTCGGCGCGGCCCGCGCCGGTGCTGGAAGGTGTGCTGCTGATCGTGTTCGGCGCGGCGAATTCGATGCAGTTCGCGGCGATGAACGGCGTGACGCTCAAGGGGCTGTCGCATGCCGACGCCGGCAGCGGCAACAGCCTGTTCACGATGATGCAGATGCTGGCGATGGGGCTGGGCGTCTCGATCGGCGGCGGGCTCGTCAACCTGTTCGCCGCCTATCGGGGCTCGATGGCGCACGGGTTCATGCTGTCGTTCGCGTGCATGGGCGTGGTGACGCTGCTGTCGTCCGTCGTGTTCCGGCGGATCGATACGGCCGCGCCGCCGGTCAAGGCGACGGCGCGACCTTCCGCGTGATCGCGCCCGTCAGTTCACCTGCCGGCGCTCGACGACGCGCTTGAGCACCCAGCGGATCGACGAACCGTCGGCCGGCGGCTGCGCGACGCGGTACTCGTCGACTTCGAGCGTGTACAGGTAGCCAGGCTGGTACGCAAACCCTTCGATGCCCGCGTACCACAGGCTCCACGGCTCGCCCGGGCTGCTGCGCACCTGCAGGCACTCCATCGGCGCGACGCCCGTGCAGCGCGCGGACTGCGGCGCGACGTAGACGGTTTTGGTCACGGGCTTGCCGTCGGCCGGACGCGTGGCATTCGGCGCGGTGGCCGCCGCATCAGTCTGGCATCCGGCGACGAGCATGCTGCCGGCAATGACGGCCGCGCCGAGCAGCGTTCTGGAGTGACGAATCATCTGATGTTCCTCTGGGAGCGTTGGAGGGCCGATTAGACGAACTGCCCCGCGAGAAAGTTCACAAACACCTTACAGGATGCGTTCGACCACTCTCACTCAAGTGATGTCGCGCGCGAGCCGATACGTTAGCGTGTTCCAGTTCCGCCGCGCGCTTCGTCACCGGCCAGTCGATCGCCATCGACGGCGGCATCACCGTGCGGCGATCGTGTACCATCTGCGCTTCCCGATACGCTTCGACGCACTGCCTTCGTTCCCCGGCCACGCCCGCGCGGTTCGCGCAGCGCGTTTCCCTCGCATGACCTCATCCGCCTCGTCCGACACCGCGCTGCGCCCGCTGCCGATCGATACGCTCGTCGTGCCGGCCGTGCTCGACGGACGCACGGGCACCAATCGCTCGGGCAGCGCGCATCCGCAGATCGCCGCGACCAACGACCTCGACGCGGTGCGCGCGTGGCTCGCGCGCTTCGTCGATACGCCGACCACGTTCCAGAACTACCGCAAGGAAGCCGAGCGCCTGCTGCTGTGGGCCGTGATCGCGTGCGGCAAGCCGCTGTCGTCGCTCACGCACGAGGATCTCGTCGTCTACCGGCAATTCCTGCTCGCGCCCGCGCCGGCCGAGCTGTGGTGCGCGAACGGCGGCCGCAAGCATCCGCGCGACGATCCGCGCTGGCGGCCGTTCTACGGGCCGCTGTCGGCAGCCAGCCAGCGGCAGGCGCTGGTGATCCTGAACGTGATGTTCTCGTGGCTCGTGCAGGCCGGCTATCTGGCCGGCAACCCGCTCGCGTTGTCGCGACAGCGGCAGCGCCGGCCCGCCCCGCGCGTCACGCGCCATCTCGGGCAGCCGCTGTGGCAATCGGTGAAGGACGCGATCGCCGCGATGCCGCGCGACGATGCGCGCGCGTGCTTCCATGCTGATCGCGCGCGCTGGCTCTTCACGCTGCTGTATCTCGGCGGGCTGCGCATCACCGAGGCGGCCGATACGACGATGGGGCAATTCTTCTGCCGGCGCGATGCGAACGGGCACGAGCGCTGGTGGCTCGACGTGACGGGCAAAGGCGGCCGGCAGCGGCTCGTGCCGGCCACCGACGAGATGATGGCCGAGCTGACGCGCTACCGGCGCACGCACGGCCTGCCCGCGCTACCGCTCGACGGCGAGCCGACCCCGCTCGTGCTGCCGTTCGGTCAGGCGCGCAAGCCGCTCACGCGCGCGGCGCTGCACCGCATCGTGAAGCAGGTGTTCCGGCACGCGGCCGGCCGGCTGCGCGCGAACGGCGAAACCGGCGAGCAGGCGGCGCGCGTGCTCGAACAGGCGTCCGCGCACTGGCTGCGCCACAGCGCGGGCTCGCACATGGCCGACGGCCGCGTCGACCTGCGGCTCGTGCGCGACAACCTCGGCCATGTATCGCTCACGACGACGAGTCAGTATCTTCATGCGGACGACGACTGGCGCCATCGCGAGACGGAGGAGAAGCACCGGATCGGGTGGGACTAGGCTGCGTTGCGCCGCTCAGCGTGCGAGGTAGAGGCCGCCGTTGCTGCGGCATTTAGCACGGTCGCTTGCCACCGGCAGGTTGATTTAGCCGCATAGCAGCACGTCGGTACGCTTGCCGTGTCAGTACACGCCAACCCAGTGCCCCGGCACCCACGCCCAGTGATTGCCGGCCCACCGGTAATGCCCCTTCGCCCAGCGATAGCCGGGCGCGGGCGGTGGCGGCGCCACCTCGACGACGGGCGCCGGCTGCGGCGGCCGCACGGGCTCGACCACGCAGGCGGACATCAGCACGGCACTCGCGCTCACCAATACGGCGAGCGAAACGGATCGGATCTTCATTGTCGATTCTCCCTGTTGTGTAATGAGTTGAGCGGGCCGAGCGCGGGCTTGCGCCGCATCACGCGACCCCATGAATCAGGCCGCTCATCGGCCGCGCCGGGCCGCTTTCCGCGAACAATGCGGACGCGGTGCGGCGCGGGTCGAGCCGCAGGCTGTCGGCGGCCGCGCCAGCGATCAGCGCGTCGAGCGATGCGGTCGGCTTCAAGTCGCGCCCTTCGTACAGATCGCCGGGGCGCAGCCCCGGCCAGTCGGCGATCACGCGCCCGCCCGCGACCGCGCCGCCCGCCAGCATCGCGACCGATGCCTGCCCGTGATCGGTGCCGCCCGTGCCGTTCACCGCGGCCGTGCGGCCGAACTCGGTCGCGACCAGCACCGTGGTCTGCTGCCACGCGGGCCCGAGGCCGTCGCGCAATGCGGCGAGCATCGTGTCGAGCGCCTTCAACTGATTCGCGAGCCGCGCGTTCTGCGCGCTATGGGTATCCCAGCCGCCCGTCTCGATCATCGCGATCCGCGGACCGTCGTCACGCGCGAGAAACGTCGCGGCGAGCTTGCCGACGCCGGCCGGGTCCTGCCGTGCATGCGCATCGCCGGCGAGACCGCGTGCTTCCATCGCGGATTGCCACAACGGGCCGAGCTGCGCGTCGGCTTCGTAGAGCGCCGACACGCGCGTGAGCAGATCGTCCGGCGCGGCGGGCGAGCCGGACGGCGCATACGACGCGGCCTGCACCGTGCCGCGCAGCGCGAGCGGCACGGTCGGCGCGAATGCGATCGCGTTGTCGCGCGTCGCCGGCAGCAGCGCGGCGAGCCGGTTCAGCCAGCCGTCCTTCACCTGGTACGGCGCACGGCCGCCCGTTTCGAGCACGTTCTGGCCGTCGAAATGCGAGCGGTCGCGATACGGCGACGCGATCGCATGGACGAACAGCGCCTGACCGTCGCGATACAACTGCGCGGTCTGCGCGAGCGACGGATGCAGCGCGAACGTGCCGTCGAGCCGCGTTGCCGCCGCCGTGTCGATCGCGAGCGGGCCGCGCAGCGACGCATACGCGGGCTCCGCATACGGGACGACGATGTTCAGGCCGTCGGCCGCGCCGCGCTGGATCACGAACACGAAGCGCCGGTCGGTCTCGACGTTCGCGAATACGATGCGTGGCGCGACGAGGATCGCGCCCGCGCCGGCGGCGGCGACGCTGAGGAATTGTCGGCGGGACAGTGCCATGGTCATCTCCGTTGGAAATCGGGCGAGACAAGCAGCAGCGCGAGCGACGTCGTCGCGCTTTCGGCGCGCGCGAGCGCGGTCGCGGTCGGCGCGCTCAGCGAACCGGCGAGCAGCGTGTTGCCGAGCGTGCGCGGGTCGAGCCGGTCGCCCGTGCGCGCGGCCAGGCGCTGCGCAATCTCGACGCGGCGTACGAGCGCGTCCGGCGCCGCCCAGCTCGCGGCGACGTCGTCGTAGCCGGCCGGCGAGCCCGGCCGCCACACCGGCTGGCCGAGCTGCGCGAGCAGCGGCGCGGCCTTGAGATCACCGGTGTCGCGCCAGCCGAGCCCGCGCAGCGACGATACGGCCCACTCCCACGGTGTCTTGAACTTGCGGTCGACCGGCGACCACGCGTCCGGCGCATCGACGAGCGCGCGATAGACGGTCGGCAGATCGCCACCGCTCGTGTCGAACGCGCGCGCGAGCCGGTCGGTCAGCGCGGGCGGCGGGTTGTCGGCGACGAAATGACGGGCGAGCTGAAACGCGACGTGCCGGCCCGTCGCCTCCGATCGCGCGAGGTCGTGCAGGATCGCGCGCGCCTGCGCTTCGCCCGGTTGATCGTAGGTGCGGCCCATTACCGTGCGCGTGCCGGGTTCGTGCAGGTTCGGGCGGAACACGAATGCACCGGGCGCCGCATCGCCCGGTTGCGGCCCGCGCCCG
>NZ_BCPP01000115.1:0-11324 GCF_016586125.1 Burkholderia sp. E168m23 | reverse complement strand
GTCAGCGGAGCGCGGCATCATCCGCGTAATAACTTCGTATAGCATACATTATACGAAGTTATACGAAATAGCAGATAAGGAAACACCGTGAATCTCAACGCAACTCTGTTTGCGCAAATGGTCGTGTTCCTGGTCCTCGCGTGGTTCACGATGAAATTCGTGTGGCCGCCGTTGATCAACGCCCTCGACGAACGTTCGAAGAAGATCGCCGACGGCCTCGCCGCCGCGGAGAAGGGCAAGGCGGAACTCGACGCAGCGCACAAGCGCGTGGACCAGGAACTCGCGCAGGCCCGCAACGACGGCCAGCAGCGCATCGCCGACGCTGAAAAGCGTGCCCAGGCGGTCGCCGAGGAAATCAAGGCCAACGCCCAGGCTGAAGCCGCCCGCATCGTCGCCCAGGCGAAGGCGGAAGCAGAACAGCAAATCGTGAAGGCGCGCGAAGCGCTGCGTGGCGAAGTCGCCGCGCTGGCCGTGAAGGGCGCCGAGCAGATCCTGAAGCGCGAAGTCGATCAAACGGCCCACGCCCAACTGCTGAATCAACTGAAAGCCGAGCTCTGATCATGGCCGAACTTGCAACCATCGCCCGCCCTTACGCAGAAGCGCTGTTCCGCGTGGCCGAGGGCGGTGACATCGCCGCCTGGTCCACGCTCGTGCAAGAGCTGGCCCAGGTTGCGCGTCTGCCGGAAGTACTGTCGGTCGCGTCGAGCCCGAAGGTGACGCGCACGCAAGTAGCCGAGTTGCTGCTTGCTGCGGTGAAGTCGCCCGTCGCGGCCGGCGCCGAAGCGAAGAACTTCGTGCAGATGCTGGTCGACAATCATCGCATCGCGCTGCTGCCGGAAATTGCCGAGCAGTTCGAGGCGCTCAAGAACGAACGTGAAGGCGCAGCCGACGCCGAGATCGTGAGCGCGTTCCCGCTGAACGGCGCGGATCTCGACAGTCTCGTCTCGGGCCTCGAACGCAAGTTCAAGCGCAAGCTGAAACCGACGGTCGAAGTCGATTCGTCGCTGATCGGCGGCGTGCGCGTGACGGTCGGCGACGAAGTGCTCGACACCTCGGTTCGCGCGCGCCTCGCATCGATGCAGGCTGCCTTGACCGCCTGAGCGCCACGCCGGCACGCAACAGAATTGACTATCAGGAGCGAATAATGCAACTCAATCCCTCTGAGATCAGCGAGCTGATCAAGAGCCGGATCCAGGGCCTTGAAGCGAGCGCAGACGTTCGCAACCAGGGCACCGTGATCTCCGTGACCGACGGTATCGTGCGTATCCACGGCCTGTCGGACGTGATGCAGGGCGAAATGCTCGAGTTTCCGGGCAACACGTTCGGTCTCGCGCTGAACCTCGAGCGCGACTCGGTCGGCGCGGTGATTCTCGGCGAATACGAACACATCTCGGAAGGCGACATCGTCAAGACGACGGGCCGCATTCTCGAAGTCCCGGTCGGCCCGGAACTCGTCGGCCGCGTGGTCGACGCGCTCGGCAACCCGATCGACGGCAAGGGCCCGGTCAACGCGAAGCTGACCGACGCGATCGAAAAGATCGCCCCGGGCGTGATCTGGCGTAAGTCGGTGTCGCAGCCGGTGCAGACGGGCATCAAGTCGATCGACGCGATGGTGCCGATCGGCCGTGGCCAGCGTGAGCTGATCATCGGCGACCGTCAGTGCGGCAAGACCGCGGTGGCGCTCGACGCGATCATCAACCAGAAGGGCAAGGACCTGATCTGTATCTACGTCGCGATCGGCCAGAAGGCTTCGTCGATCATGAACGTGGTTCGCAAGCTCGAAGAAACGGGCGCGATGGAATACACGATCGTCGTCGCCGCTTCGGCGTCGGATTCGGCTGCGATGCAGTACCTGGCACCGTACGCCGGCTGCACGATGGGCGAATACTTCCGCGACCGTGGCCAAGACGCGCTGATCATCTATGACGACTTGACCAAGCAGGCCTGGGCATACCGTCAGATCTCGCTGCTGCTGCGCCGCCCGCCGGGCCGTGAAGCGTACCCGGGCGACGTGTTCTATCTGCACTCGCGTCTGCTGGAGCGTGCGGCTCGCGTGTCGGAAGAGTACGTCGAGAAGTTCACGAACGGCGAAGTGAAGGGCAAGAGCGGCTCGCTGACGGCACTGCCGGTCATCGAAACGCAGGCTGGCGACGTGACCGCGTTCGTTCCGACGAACGTGATCTCGATTACCGACGGCCAGATCTTCCTGGAAACCGACCTGTTCAACGCAGGCATCCGCCCGGCAATCAACGCCGGCGTGTCGGTGTCGCGTGTCGGTGGCGCCGCGCAGACGAAGGTCGTGAAGAAGCTGTCGGGCGGTATCCGTACCGACCTCGCGCAGTACCGTGAACTGGCCGCATTCGCGCAGTTCGCATCGGACCTCGACGAAGCGACCCGCAAGCAGCTCGAGCGCGGCCGCCGCGTGACGGAACTGCTGAAGCAGCCGCAGTACCAGCCGCTGCAGGTCTGGGAACTGGCCGTGTCGCTGTACGCCGCGAACAACGGCTACCTCGACGATCTCGACGTCAAGCAAGTGCTGCCGTTCGAGAAGGGCCTGCGCGACAACCTGAAGACCAGCCACGCTGACCTCATCAAGCGCATCGAAGACACCAAGGATCTCTCGAAGGACGACGAAGGCGCGCTGCGCTCGGCGATCGAAGCCTTCAAGAAGTCCGGTGCCTATTGATCCGCGAGTGACACACTGAGGCCGCGCGGGTGCTGATGCGCCCGCGCCGCCTTGGTCAAGGAGCAAGCTATGGCTGGAATGAAGGAAATTCGCGGCAAGATCAAGAGCGTGCAGAACACGCGCAAGATCACGAAGGCGATGGAGATGGTGGCTGCATCGAAGATGCGTCGCGCGCAGGAACGCATGCGCGCCGCTCGTCCGTATGCAGACAAGGTCCGTGCCATCGCCGCGCACATGAGCCGTGCGAACCCCGAGTACCGTCACCCGTTCATGGTGGCGAACGACGGCGCGCAGACGGCCGGCATCATCCTCGTCACGACGGACAAGGGTCTGTGCGGTGGTCTGAACACCAACGTGCTGCGTGCGACGGTGCAGAAGTTCAAGGAGCTGGAAGAGAAGGGCCAGAAGGTCGAAGCCACCGCGATCGGCGGCAAGGGCCTCGGGTTCCTGAACCGCTTCGGCGCGAAGGTGATGTCGCAGGTCGTGCACCTCGGCGACACCCCGCACCTGGACAAGCTGATCGGCGCCGTGAAGACGCAGCTCGATCTGTACTCGGAAGGCAAGCTGTCGGCGGTTTATATCGCTTACACGCGCTTCGTCAACACGATGAAGCAGGAAGCCGTGATCGAGCAGCTGCTGCCGCTGTCGTCGGACCACTTCGAAGCCGATGACGGTACGCCGGCGACGTCGTGGGACTACATCTACGAGCCGGACGCGCAGGCAGTCGTCGACGAACTGCTCGTGCGTTACGTCGAGGCGCTGGTGTACCAGGCCGTCGCGGAAAACATGGCGTCCGAGCAATCGGCGCGCATGGTCGCGATGAAGGCCGCGTCCGACAACGCGAAGACGGTGATCAGCGAACTGCAGCTCGTATACAACAAGAGCCGTCAGGCCGCGATCACGAAAGAACTGTCGGAGATCGTCGGCGGCGCAGCCGCTGTTTAAGCGCGCGCCCGGGACGACAACTGCGCCTTTGCGCGAGTAAAGAATCAGGTATTTAAAGGAAAAGCGATGAGTACTGCTGCTTTGGTAGAAGGCAAGATCGTACAGTGCATCGGCGCCGTTATCGACGTGGAATTCCCGCGCGACAGCATGCCGAAGATCTACGACGCGCTCATTCTCGATGGCTCGGAACTGACGCTCGAAGTCCAGCAGCAGCTGGGTGACGGCGTGGTCCGTACCATTTGTCTGGGTGCATCCGACGGCCTGCGCCGCGGCCTGACCGTGAAGAACACGGCGAAGCCGATCTCGGTGCCGGTCGGCAAGCCGACCCTCGGCCGAATCATGGACGTGCTCGGCCGTCCGATCGACGAAGCCGGCCCGATCGAGAGCGACGTGACGCGTTCGATCCACCAGAAGGCACCGGCGTTCGACGAACTGTCGCCGTCGACCGAACTGCTCGAAACGGGTATCAAGGTCATCGACCTGATCTGCCCGTTCGCAAAGGGCGGCAAGGTTGGCCTGTTCGGTGGTGCAGGCGTGGGCAAGACCGTCAACATGATGGAGCTCATCAACAACATCGCGAAGGAACACGGCGGTTACTCCGTGTTCGCGGGCGTGGGCGAGCGTACCCGTGAAGGGAACGACTTCTACCACGAAATGAAGGACTCGAACGTTCTCGACAAGGTCGCGCTGGTGTACGGCCAGATGAACGAGCCGCCGGGCAACCGTCTGCGCGTCGCGCTGACCGGCCTGACGATGGCCGAGCACTTCCGTGACGAGGGCCTCGACGTGCTGTTCTTCGTCGACAACATCTACCGTTTCACGCTGGCCGGTACCGAAGTGTCGGCACTGCTCGGTCGTATGCCGTCGGCAGTGGGTTATCAGCCGACGCTGGCTGAAGAAATGGGCAAGCTGCAAGAGCGCATCACGTCGACCAAGAAGGGCTCGATTACGTCGGTTCAGGCCGTGTACGTCCCTGCGGACGACTTGACCGACCCGTCGCCGGCAACCACCTTCGGCCACCTGGACGCAACCGTCGTTCTGTCGCGTGACATCGCTTCGCTGGGTATCTACCCGGCGGTCGACCCGCTCGACTCGACGTCGCGCCAGATCGACCCGAACGTGATCGGTGAAGAGCACTACTCGATCACCCGTCGCGTTCAGCAGACGCTGCAGCGCTACAAGGAACTGCGCGACATCATCGCGATTCTGGGCATGGACGAACTGTCGCCGGAAGACAAGCTGTCGGTCGCACGTGCGCGTAAGATCCAGCGTTTCCTGTCGCAGCCGTTCCACGTCGCTGAAGTGTTCACGGGCTCGCCGGGCAAGTACGTGCCGCTGAAGGAAACGATCCGTGGCTTCAAGATGATCGTCGACGGCGAGTGCGACCACCTGCCGGAACAGGCGTTCTACATGGTCGGCACGATCGACGAAGCCTTCGAAAAGGCCAAGAAGATCCAGTAAGGGCTGAGTGAGTCGCAAGCCGGCGAGCGCCGGCCGGAACGATAAGTCAGTGATGACTTGTATTCCGGCCGCCTGCGCCGGCCGCAATACGCTCAACCCGTGGATGAGATTGGAGTCGATATGGCAACCATCAAAGTAGACGTCGTCAGCGCGGAAGAGCAGATCTTCTCGGGCGAGGCGAAATTCGTCGCGCTGCCGGGCGAAACGGGTGAGCTGGGCATTCTGCCGGGTCACACGCCGCTCATTACCCGGATTCGTCCGGGTGCGGTGCGCATCGAGGTCGAGGGCGGCAACGACGAATTCGTGTTCGTCGCAGGCGGCATTCTCGAAGTGCAGCCGGGCGCCGTGACGGTGCTCGCCGATACCGCGATCCGCGGCAAGGACCTCGACGCGGCGAAAGCCGAGGAAGCGCGCAAGCGTGCCGAGGAAACGCTGCAGAACGCGAAGTCGGATCTCGACCTCGCGAAAGCGCAATCCGAGCTCGCGACCGCGATGGCGCAGCTCGAGGCGATCCAGCGTCTGGCGAAGATCCGCAGCCGGCACTGAGCCGCGCCGCGTATCCCGCGAAAGAAAGCAGCCTTCGGGCTGCTTTTTTTTCGCCCGCGTTTCGCCTGCATTTCGTCCATCTTTTTGCGGGCCGGATCGTATCGGCCGGTCGTGCTATTTCACCCGTCCGCCGCGATTCGATGTCAGAGTATCGTCAGCGGAGCGCGGCATCATCCGCGGTGAGGCCGGCCGTCGCGATCGTGCGGCGGAGGCGCGCAGCAGGCGCGCGCGGGCCGATCAGACAAAAACGGACGGAGACATCGATGGCAGCAGACCTTGGCAAGGGGGCGCTGATCGCGCCCGAAAACGGACTGTCGTACGTGCGCGGCGCGACCGACGTGCCGCTATCCGACGCGACGATCGGCCGGTTCCTGCTCGACACGGCCGGCCGCTTCCCCGACCGCCCGGCGGTCGTGTTCCGCGAGCAGCAGGTGCGCTGGACCTGGCGCGAGTTCGCGAACGAGGTCGATGTGCTGGCGGCGGGCCTCGCCGCGCTCGGGATCGTGAAGGGCGACTGCGTCGGCATCTGGTCGCCGAACCGCAGCGAATGGCTGCTCACGCAGTTCGCGACCGCGCGAATCGGCGCGGTGCTCGTCAACATCAACCCGGCCTACCGGCTGTCGGAACTCGAATACGCGCTGAACAAGGTCGGCTGCAAGGCCGTGATCGCGGCCGAGCGCTTCAAGAGCTCCGCGTACGTCGAGATGCTGCAGACCCTCGCGCCGGAGCTCGCGACCGCGACGCCGGGCGACCTGCATGCGGCGCGCGTGCCGAAACTGCGCACGATCGTGTCGATGGGCGAGGTGGCGCCTGCCGGCATGTTCCGCTTCGCGGACCTGATGGCGCGCGGCCGCCAGGCCGTCGATCCGGCGCTGCTCGATGCGATCGGCGCGGCGCTCACGGCCAACGATCCGATCAATATCCAGTTCACGAGCGGCACGACCGGCAGCCCGAAGGGCGCGACGCTCACGCACCGCAACGTCGTCAACAACGCGCGCTCGATCGCGATGGCGATGCGTTTCACCGAACAGGATTCGCTCTGCATCCCGGTGCCGCTCTATCACTGCTTCGGGATGGTGCTGGCCGTGCTCGCCTGCGTGTCGAAGGGCGCCGCGATGGTGTTCCCCGGCGAAGCGTTCGACCCGGTGGCGACGCTCGCGGCGGTGGCCGAGGAGCGCTGCACCGCGCTGCATGGCGTGCCGACGATGTTCATCGCCGAGCTCGATCATCCGGCATTCCCGACATTCGACCTGTCGACGCTGCGCACCGGGATCATGGCCGGCTCGCCGTGCCCGATCGAGACGATGAAGCGCGTCGTGTCGCAGATGCATCTTTCCGAAATCACGATCGCGTACGGGATGACGGAGACGAGCCCCGTGTCGTTCCAGAGCTCGACCGACGATCCGCTGGAAAAGCGCACGACGACGGTCGGCCGTATCCAGCCGCATCTCGAAGTGAAGATCGTCGATCCGAGCGGCGACATCGTGCCGGTCGGCGCGACGGGCGAGCTGTGCACGAAGGGCTATTCGGTGATGCTCGGCTACTGGGACGACGACGCGAAGACGCGCGAGGTGCTGGTCGACGGCTGGATGCATACGGGCGACCTCGCGACGCTCGACGCGGACGGCTACTGCAACATCGTCGGCCGCCTGAAGGACATGGTGATTCGCGGCGGCGAGAACGTCTATCCGCGCGAGATCGAGGAATTCCTGTTCCGCCATCCGAAGATCCAGAGCGCGCAGGTATTCGGCGTGCCCGATGCGAAGTACGGCGAGGAGCTGTGCGCGTGGATCGTGCTGCGCGCGGACGAGCAGATGACCGAGGACGACGTGCGCGCGTTCTGCACCGGGCAGATCGCACACTACAAGATTCCGCGCTATATCCGCTTCGTCGACGAGCTGCCGATGACGGTGACGGGCAAGGTGCAGAAGTTCGTGATGCGCGAGCGGATGATCGAGGAGCTGAAGCTCGACGTGCAGAAGACTGCGTGAAGCGGGACGGTGCGGTGCGCGAAAATGCCGGAAAAACGTGGCGGCCTGCGGGTCGCTACGTTTTCGATGGACGAAAAAAAGCGGGCTTATTAGCCCGCTAAAAACCACACGCTACGGGGTTAGCGCGAGGAGACCAAAGATGAAACCGAATCCGGCGGGGGGCCGGAAACGACTCCAACAGGGATGCCCCTCGGAAGGGCTTCGGTACGTGACCGACTGGCTCGCAGCGCTTCGCGTCCGCTCACACTTGGCACACGAGACCGCATCCGTGTTGAAACCGTTGAGGCCATTGTGGGCGAATTAATGACCCGTCGCGGTAACAAAGTGTTTCAGGTTGTAACGCCCGCCAGATAAGGCTTTCCGGGATTTTTTGCTGTTTTCGGGGGCCTGAAAAAGGTCATTTTTACCCATATTTTCCGCCGCGTTTTCAAGGTATGCGCACGATGCGTTTTTCATGCGTATCGGGCGCGATGAATTGCCGATTTTCACGCGAGAAAGTGCACGGCGCGATCGATACCGCGCATGACGATTCATTCGTCGGAAAGATTTTGAAACGTGATCGGAATGCGGGGAAGTCGGCCATTCGGCCAATTCGTCGGGTTTTGCGCCGCTGGAAGGTCCGGCGCAGCGACGGCAATGTGTAACGGCGCGCGCGGCGGCCGCGGGGTCGGTGCCCATGATCGGCCGCCGCGGCGCGGGTCAGCTTACTTCAGCCACTTGTCCGAAATCGCCTGATATTCACCGGTGGACAGCGCGAGATGCAGCCACTGGTCGACGTACTGCTGGAACGCGACATCGCCGCGCGGCACCATGTACGCCTTCTCTCCGAACTGGAACGGCTTGTCCGGATGCACCGAGCAGAGGCCCGGATTCAGCTTTTGCTGCAGCAGCGTCTCGGACGCATCCGTCACCATCACGTCGGCCTTGCCCGCGAGGATCTGCTTGAAGATCGTCACGTTGTCCGGGAAGACGGTCAGGTTCGCGTGCGTGAAGAACTGCTTCGCGAAGCGCTCGTTGGTGCCGCCCGGATTCACGATCACGCGCGTCTCGGGCCGGTCGATCTGCGCGACGGTCTGGTACTTGTCGGCATCCGCGCAGCGTACGATCGGCGTCTTGCCGTCGACGACGTACGGCTGCGTGAAGAACACGCGCTTCTGGCGCTCGAGCGTCGTCGATACGCCGCCTACCGCGATGTCGCATTTCGCGACGAAGTCGTTGGTGAGGTTCGACCAGCTCGTCTTCACGTAGTCGGTCTTCACGCCGAGCGATTTCGCGAGCGATTCCGCCATGTCGATGTCGATGCCCTCGAAGCGGCCATCCGCGCGATAGTACGAATACGGCTTGTAGTCGCCCGTCGTGCACACGCGCAGCGCGCCGCGCGCGAGCACGTCGTCGAGCCGCGAGCCGGCGGCAGCAGCGCTCGCGGGCGCCCCCGTGGTCGTGCCCTGCGCGTGCGCGGCGGCGCAGCAAAACGCGGCGGCGGCAGCGAGCGTGGCAAGCGTGGCGAATGTCTTCATCGGTCTCCTCCTTCGTTCGGTTGGATATGAGCGTCCGATCATAACGGAGCCATCGCGCGCGTCATATGGCCGCCATCGCATCGGCATGCGCAGCCCGATCGCGGCTGTCCGGTAAAATGCCGCTTTGCCTTCGCATCGTCGCTCCTACCGTGGCCCATAACCTGCTCAACGACACCTTCCTGCGTGCGCTTCTGCGCGAGCCGACCGACTACACGCCGATCTGGCTGATGCGCCAGGCCGGCCGCTACCTGCCCGAATACAACGCGACGCGCGCGCGCGCCGGCAGCTTCCTCGGCCTCGCGAAGAATCCCGACTACGCGACCGAAGTGACGTTGCAGCCGCTCGAGCGCTTTCCGCTTGACGCCGCGATCCTGTTCTCGGACATCCTGACGATTCCCGACGCGATGGGGCTCGGCCTCGACTTCCAGGTCGGCGAAGGGCCGAAGTTCGCGCATCCGGTGCGCACCGAGGCCGACGTCGCGAAGCTCGCGGTGCCGGACATCGACGAGACGCTCGGCTACGTGACGGGCGCCGTGCGCGAGATCCGCCGCGCGCTCACCGACAGCCAGGGCCGGCAGCGCGTGCCGCTGATCGGCTTCTCGGGCAGCCCGTGGACGCTCGCGTGCTACATGGTCGAAGGCGGCGGCTCGGACGATTTCCGCACGGTGAAGTCGATGGCGTATTCGCGCCCCGACCTGATGCACCGAATTCTCGACGTGAACGCACAGGCGGTGGCCGCGTACCTGAACGCGCAGATCGAAGCGGGCGCGCAGGCCGTGATGAT
This sequence comes from Burkholderia sp. E168m23, assembly GCF_016586125.1. Lineage (NCBI taxonomy): Bacteria > Pseudomonadati > Pseudomonadota > Betaproteobacteria > Burkholderiales > Burkholderiaceae > Burkholderia > Burkholderia sp. E168m23. Next base: position 1,394 of record NZ_BCPP01000115.1, on the reverse strand, counting down.
CTTCGATACGTGGGGCGGCGCGCTGGCCGACGGCGCGTACCAGCGCTTCTCGCTCGACTACATCCGCCGCGTGGTGTCGCAGCTCAAGCGCGAGCACGACGGCGAGCGCGTGCCGGTGATCACGTTCACGAAGGGCGGCGGGCTGTGGCTCGAGGAGATCGCGGCGACCGGCGTCGATGCGGTCGGGCTCGACTGGACGGTCAACCTCGGCGCCGCGCGCGAGCGCGTCGCGGGGCGCGTGGCGCTGCAGGGCAATCTCGACCCGACGATCCTGTTCGCACCGCCGGCCGCGGTGCGCGAACAGGCGCGCGCGGTGCTCGACAGCTACGGCAACCATCCGGGCCACGTGTTCAACCTCGGGCACGGCATCTCGCAATTCACGTCGCCCGACCACGTCGCCGAACTCGTCGACGAAGTACATACCCACAGCCGCGCGATCCGTAGCGGAGCGGCGGGCTGAACGCAAGCGCCGTCATGCTGCGCTGCGGCATGACGATGTTTCGTTTCTGAAACTAAACAGGACGCAACCCCGCTCCCGTTGCCGATTCGGTGCTTGTCAAGACTTGACTTATACACATTTTCCACGTTGCAGCGCGGTAGAGCCCCGTATCGGTCAATTTGTCTCGCTATGGTTCGGTAATTTGAATAGCAGCCTTATGGAATAAGGCTTCGCGGGACCCCTCGGCAAGCGGCGAAAAACAGCGGAAAGCGCGGCCCCGCGCGCGTTGCGGCCGTTGAGGGGCGAGTTCTCAACAAAGTTATCCACAGGCTGGGCAGGGTATACGGCGATTCCTAATGCGAATCCAAAACTTAGCGCCGAATCTGAAGTTTTACTTTAAGTTCGCCGTCACGATGCGGCCGCGGATGCTGGCCGTCCGTCGCCTGCGTGCCGCTGTTGCCGGAGCGTGTGGATGAGCGGTACCTACCTGCGCGTGGCGCTCGACCATCCGCTCGCGACCCTGTTCGACTACCGCTGCGACGTGCAGCCGGCGCCCGTGCCCGGCACGCTCGTGCAGGTGCCGTTCGGCAAGCGGCAGGCCGTGGGGCTCGTTTGCGAAGTCACCACTCACACCGATGTCCCGCCGTCGCGGCTGCGTGCGGTCGACGCGATCTGTGCGGAACTGCCGCCGCTGTCGGCGGACTGGCTCGCGCTCGTGTCGTTCGCCGCTGACTATTATCAGCGCGGGCGCGGCGAAGTCGCGTTGCCGGCGCTGCCGCAGGCGCTGCGGGACGCCGGGCGCGTGGGGGCGGCTGCTCGCGCCGGAAGTGCGCTACCGGCCGACCGAAGCCGGCCGCGCGGCGCTGCCCGATGCGTTGCCCGCGCGCGGCGCTGCGCTGCGCCGGCTCGCGCAGGCGCTGGTCGATACCGGCTCGCTAACGCTGCCGGACGCGCG